>JAUUZN010000095.1 GCA_030589945.1 Gammaproteobacteria bacterium
AGTAGGTCGACAATCTTACCTTTGCCTTCATCACCCCATTGGGTGCCAAGTACTACAACATTCTTTGCCATAATATCTGTCTAACGTCCTAAAAAATTTAATTAAGCCTTTCGGCAATGTTCTAGAAAAGGAAACGGCGAATTGTACGCCTCATTGACTGTAAAATCAGTCTATTTTTTAATATTTAGCTTCAATTTAACTCAATAATTTTTTATTTAACCAATGGAATAAAGCAGAATTAATCCACCAATAATGCTCATAAACCCAAATAAGCGTATTTTTGAATCATCCAAGTTAATAATTGAACGTAAAACATCTTTCCATTTATCTGGACTGGTGAACGGCATCAGCCCTTCAAAAATAAATAATAAAGCTAGAGCTGTCAGAAAATCATTACTATCCATAAGCCTATCTCTTTGTAATCACACTCTAGCACCAAATAAAAATCCGGGACAAGCCCGGATTATCTTAACTTTTCTACTAAAGTTCAGCGTTATTTAACACCCGAAGCATCTTTCATGTACTTGAAAAATTCGCTGTCGGGTTTAATCACCATAAAATCTTGGCTATTTTTGAAAGAAGTATCATAGGCTTGTAAGCTTCGCAAAAAGTTATAAAACTCTGCGTTCTTATTAAACGCAGAAGCATAGATTTTCGCAGCTTGAGCATCTGCCTCACCAGTAATTATTTTTGCATCACGCTCTGCATCAGCATTAATAATCGTCGACTTTCTATCGGCACCCGCCTTGATAATTTCAGCCTCTTTACGACCATTCGATCGAAAGGCTGTCGCCACACGTTCACGCTCTGAACGCATTCTGTCGTAAACGTTACCGCTGACTTCAGGTGGATAATTCACCTGTTTCACTCGAACGTCAATGACTTCAATGCCAAGTTCAGGAGCACTCTTGTTACTATTATCCTTGATGTTAACCATCATCTGAGCACGCTCACCAGAGATAGTCTCCTTCACTGAGTTATTACCCACTTCAGAACGTAAATCGGTATTAATCATACGCTCTAATAGACCTTCAGCACGATTAAAATCGTTCTGAGTACGCAGATAAAACTGTGCATAATCTCGAACAACCCATTTCACATAAGTATCAACCACCAAGGCTTTTTTCTCATTGGTCATTACTTCCTGTGGTCGACTATCCATGGTCTGAATACGTGTGTCGACAAGGACCACCTTGTCCATAAATGGAATTTTGAAATGTAAACCGGGTTCGTAAACAACCGCTTTATCCGTGCTAACATCGCGATGTACTTTACCGAATCGAAGTACTATTCCAGATTCCCACTCGCTGACGGTAAATATTGAATTAAATCCAACCATGAGGAGGATCATTGATAGTAGAACTGTAAAAGTTTGCTTAGGACTCATAATTTTTCCTCCCCTTATCGGTTATTTGAACTGTCATCAGAATTCTGACGTTTGTTAATGAGTTGATCGAGCGGCAAATACATCATGTTATTGCCTCCATCCACATCAATAAGGACCTTATTAACACGTCCATAGACTTTCTCCATCGTTTCTAGATAGAGTCGTTTTCGTGTCACTTCAGGTGCTGCCAAATACTCGGGTAATAACTTTTCAAACTTAGCCACATCACCTCGAGCCTTTGCAATGGCAGACTGTTCATAAGCCTTTGCAACTTCAAGTTGTCTCGCAGCAGAGCCTTCGGCTACTGGAACAACCTGATTCTGGTAGGAGTGTGCGGTGTTGATGTATTTTTCTTCATCCTCACGCGCTTTAATTGCATCATCAAATGCAGCCTTAACCTGTGATGGAGGAACCGCTTCTTGGAAGGTTACCTGAGTAACCACAAGTCCTGTTTGATAGGGCTCCATAGTTTTTTCAAGCAGCTCAAGTGTATCTTGACGAATGGTATCTCGACCCGTTGTGATGATGTCATCCATAATGGCGTTACCAACCACTTCACGTAGCGCACTTTCAGCCGCCTGAGTGATGGTATCTTCTGGAGAAGTCATGTTAAACAGATAGTCTTCTGGATTTCCAATACGATATTGAACACCCAAACGGACAATAACAATGTTCTCATCCTTGGTTAACATCATGCCATCAACGCTAGTACTTTCAATGGTGTTAATATCCACCTTGATGTATTGATCGATAAAACGAGGACGCCAATGAAGCCCAGATCCTACAGTTTCACTATAAGCGCCAAAACGTAAAACCACACCACGTTCTTTTTCATTGATGGTATAAAAACCAGTAACCCCGTAGGCAATTACGGCAATAATGGCCATAGCATAGAAACCCGACTTACTCATCGGTGAGCCAACGGTTGATGAACCGCCATTGCCTCTTTTTTTATTGCCACCACTGCTGATTTGCTTCCAGATTTTTTTGATCATTTCCTCGAGATCAGGTGGACCGCCACCTTGATTATTACGATTGCCCCAAGGATCTTTATCTTTGCTACCATTTCCCGGTTCATTCCAGGCCATAAATACTCTCCAATTAAACTTAAATGTTGCCAGTCGGTAATTATCACTCATGAGCGACTGATTTCCTAACTAAATATCTAACTAAATATCTAACTAAATTTTACTTCTGATCAATGAATTGATCCAATTCCATATGTAACTTTTGCTTTAAACGCTGCCAATCTGAATTTGCAAGGTTGATACTCAGTTGCAAAGAACCATCATCTAAATAAGATTCTTCACGTATGGCTTCGAGATGAAATAACAAACCTCTTAGTTTGCCATGCTCAGGTGGAATGGTGATTTTACAATCTAGTCGATCCGCTCCCAGTACTTCAGATACTGCCTTTAGTAGTTCTTCCACCCCTTCATTTGATTTTGCGGAAACCCTAACTTCAATGATTTCCTGCTGATCATTTCGAATAATGCCGGTTTCAATTTCATTTAACAGATCGACCTTATTCATGATCTTAATCAGTGGCACTTTTTCTGCACCAATCTCTTTTAATACTTTATTAACAGAGGTTTCTTTCTCCTGCCAATTAGGATCAGAAAAATCAATAATGTGTAATAAAAGGTCTGCTTCACGAGTTTCCTCTAGGGTTGCTCTGAAGGCTGCTACTAGATCATGGGGGAGATGTCTGATAAAACCAACCGTATCAGCAAGAATAATTGACTGGCCCTTAGCAACTTCTACCCGTCTCAAAGTTGGGTCAAGAGTAGCAAAGAGTCTATCTTCAGCTAAAACATTGGCACCCGTGATGATATTAAACAGAGTCGACTTTCCTGCGTTGGTATAACCCACCACCGAAACCGTTGGTACTTCGGCACGATTTCTCGAGCGACGCCCTTGGTTTCGTTGCATTGATACCTTCTCGAGACGTGCCTCAATGTTATCAATACGACCACGTAATAAACGTCTGTCGGTTTCAAGCTGAGTTTCACCGGGTCCACGCAGACCAATACCACCCTTTTGTCGCTCAAGGTGGGTCCAACCTCTTATTAGCCGAGTGGACATATGTTTTAATTGTGCTAATTCTACTTGCAACTTTCCTTCGTATGTTGCTGCTCTCTGGGCAAATATATCAAGAATTAGACCAATGCGGTCAACCACTCGACATTTACAAACTTCTTCAAGGTTACGTTCCTGAGCCGGTGTCAGTGTATGGTTAAACAAAACCACATCGGCTCCATGTAGAGCGACTGCATCCACCAAATCTTGCGTTTTACCCTTGCCTAAATAAAACTTTGCATGTGGTACATCACGCTTCGTGGTCACCATATCGAGTATATTAATGCCCGCAGAAGTCACCAACTCAATGAATTCATCAAGTTCCTCTCGGTTATCACCCTTTGCATGTTTTGAATAATCAACATGAACAAGGATGGCATTATCTCCACCCTCATGACGATCAAACATGTTCGTATCACTTGAACTCAACTGTTATTCATCCTGTTATCTGGTGCGAAGTCGGTTTTAGAATTCTTAAGTTTAGTGCCATTAAAAAAGGGGCTTAGATACCCAAGCCCCTTTATATTATCTATGGGTAGCTTAGTTATTTCCGAAGTTTTCACCACCATCGTCTTCTTCTTCATCTGCTTCCGGGCTAGGGGTAGCGCCAGTATGCGGAATCTTTACATTTCTAGCGGGAACAACCGTTGATATCGCATGCTTGTAGACCATTTGGCTTACGGTGTTTTTAAGTAATATCACAAATTGATCGAACGAGTCGATCTGCCCTTGAAGTTTGATTCCATTCACTAGATAAATCGCCACCGGTATCTTTTCACGGCGCAGTGCGTTTAAGTATGGATCTTGTAATGTCTGACCTTTTGACATGTCCTGCTCCTTTTTTCTTATTATTCTTTTTTATTCTTATACTTTTTATTAGGTACTACTCGTTATAATAGCAAAATATGAAATTCCAATCTATCTTTGAAAAATTTATTACCCTACTTTATTTCCAATAATTAACCATTACTAGGTTCATACCTTACTACTTTCAGCTAATAATTTCTTGGCTATAGTAAAATTATCAGGATTATCACTCTCAAGAACGTGTAAATCGGGCCATTTTCGTAGCCAAGTCATTTGCCGCTTAGCCAGTTGTCGGCTAGCAGTGATCGCTTTTTCTCTCATCATCTCCAAATCATAGTCACCAGAGAGATATTGATAAATTTGCCGGTAACCAACACTTTTTAAGGCTGGTAACTCGGCTGACAGGCCTTTTTGATTGAATAAACCCTCAACTTCTTTAATGAACCCACGCTCTAGCATCAAATCAAACCGATCAGCTATTCGTTGTCGCATCAGTTCTCGATCTTTAGGAACAATTGCGAGACTTAAAATGGGTGATGTCAAAGGCGAGATAATCTGCTCTTTAAAATATTGGCTCAAGGTCTTGCCGCTAATTCGGTAGACCTCTAGCGCCCTCTGGATTCTTTGCGAATCGGTTGATTTAATTCTCTCTGCCGAGTCAACGTCAATTAACTGCAGTTGTTGATGCATATAAGGCCAGCCTTTTTCATCAGCCTCGTTAACAATGACCTGCCGAATATCATCATCAGCCTTGGGTAGATCGGCTAAACCATCACGCAGCGCCTTAAAGTACAGCATGGTACCACCCACCAATACTGGAGTTCGCCCATTTTTCAATGCATTGTGAATCAAAGGATGCGCATCGAGACAAAATTTTGAAGCAGAGTAAGGTTCATCTGGTTCACAAATATCAATGAGATGGTGGGGAGTTTCCTTTAACTCTTCAGCGGTTGGCTTGGCTGTACCAATATCGAGCCCACGGTAGACCTGGGCAGAATCCACCGATATCAGTTCACAATTGAGTTTCTTATACAGTTCTTCTGCAAGAGCTGTTTTACCCGATGCCGTAGGTCCCATAAGAAAAACTACAGTATTGTTTTGTGAATGTTCACTCATTCGAATCGGCTGAGCAACTCAGCACTAGACATTGATTTCATTTCAAGAGTATTAATATCTTCCACTCGTTGAAGCATTTTTAATATGAGCTCAGATTTTCCTTCAACAAAGGAGCTATTTGCTACCGCTGCATTTTTATCAAGATTAGCTGATTCAAGATCATGTCTTTCAAGTTGGGCAATCAGCGGTCTAATGGGTAAATCTTTCATCCAAAGGGGAATCTGGACAATGGACAACTGCTCAGTCAACAATAACGATCTAATCTTAAATCGTTCTAATATAGCTTGTAAGGCTCTAGGTTCAGCACAGGGTATGATCTCTGGAAACAATAACTTTTCACTTTTTTCAACATTAAGTGACTGGTTCACTAACGTTGTAATTAATTTTGACAGGGTCAACAGGTAAAGTTTGTTTTTGATATCTGCCGAGTGTCTGTTGTTAATGTATTGCAGTAAACAATGATCATCATCTAATTGAGTCAGGTAGCGCCAACCATCTATGGTCATTACTTGAGTATCAGACTGAGTCGATTCTTCAACTCGATACTCTACTGAGCCTTGGTTTGACACCGATTGTAGCATTGAGCGATATGCCTGATGCTGTTTGATGTCTGTAAAACTTTGGTCTCGTTGATGCTGACTACCACCCTTAACCACATTCAATTCGGAACCTTGAGCCAATCCCTGCTCGATGGTTTGCACCAGTAGATCATGAATTAATCGAGCATTGTGGAAACGAACTTCATGCTTGGTTGGATGCACATTGACATCGACCGTTCTTGGATCAATGGTTAAGTACAACACATAGGCCGGCACACGTCCTTCGGGTATAAACTGCTGATAGGCCTGCCGAATAGCATGATTGAGAACCTTATCTCGAACCGGTCGATTATTAACATAAAAATACTGGCCATCGTTTTGACTGCGATGGTAATGAGGCAATCCTAGCCAACCTTTAATTTCAATACCGTCATGTTCAAGTTCTAATCGAATACTGTTTTCTATAAATTGGCGACCACAGACTGCAGCAATTCTTTGCTCCTGTTGTTCAACATTTGAAGCAGCTCGAAAGCGGCGAATATTGCGCCCATTATGTTTTAGAGTAATGGCGACTCCAAAATTTGTCAGTGCCGTTTTTCGAACCACATCTTCAATATGACTAAATTCTGTTTTCTCCGTTCGAAGAAATCGTCGACGAGCGGGTGTATTAAAAAACAGTTCTCGAACATCAATTCGCGTGCCCTCGGTAACCGCCACCGCGGTAATTTTAGGCAGCATTTCGCGTCCTTCTGCAATCACTTGCCAACCTTGCTCTGCATCCTTTGTCCGTGAACTCAGACTAAAACGACTTACACTGCTAATACTCGAAAGTGCCTCACCACGAAAACCAAAACTCTCAATGACATCGAGATCATCGAGACTTGAAATCTTACTGGTCGCATGCGGTGCCAATGCTAGATGAAGTTGATCTTTAGGTATGCCTTTACCATCATCACGAATGCGGATGAGGCCACAACCTCCCCCAGTAATTTCAATATCGATACGTTTTGAACCGGCATCAATACTATTTTCCAGAAGTTCTTTGACCACGGAAGCCGGACGCTCTACAACCTCACCCGCAGCAATTTGATTCGCTAGCTGAGTATCTAACTTTCGTATAGGATGCAAAAGTGTCGTTGACAAGGGTTGAAAATCTCTTCTGAAATTATGATTTAGTAGGAATAACTAAGTGTTTTCCTACAAGGAGTTTATCACTTTTCAGACTATTAGTACGACGAAGTGTTGCTAAGGAGACACCGTATTGATTGGCAATATCAGAAAGAGTATCACCACGAACAATTCGATGGGACAATTTATTAGAGTTGTTATAGCGACTATTCAATTTCGCCATTTTAACACCCGTAGGGGTATGGGCTCTAAAATATTGATGAATGCCAGTCAATATACTATTGGCAAGCTTATTTTGGAATGATTTGGATCGTAAATTATTCTCGTCACTAGCATTGGAGATAAAACCAGTTTCTATTAAAATGGAAGGTACGGCAGGGTTCATCAACACTATAAAACCTGCTTCACGGGGCTTCTTATTATGCAGCACCATAATTTTTCCCAGCTCAGCTATCACCTTATTAGCAATGCCATGACTCAATCGTACAGAGCGTTCAGTTTGGATCTTCAGTAACACTTCGGCGACATCTGCACCATAATTATTCAATGGAACGCTCTCTACTCCGCCCAATAAATCGGCATTATTTTCACGTTGCTCAAGCCATAAACCAACCTCAGATTTAGCACCTTTATCTGACAACACCCAAACGGAAGAGCCTCTTACTTTCCTACTCTTAAAGGCATCCGCATGAATGGAGATAAATAAATCAGCACCTTTACTTCGCGCAATCTCTGTGCGTTTTCTGAGACTTAAATAGTAATCACCCTTGCGACTTAATTCAGCTTGCATGCCTTTTTGCCGATTGATCACCGCGGCTAACTTTTTAGCGATACTAAAGGTGATCGCTTTTTCTCGAGTCCCCCTTTTACCGCTCGCACCAGGATCTTCCCCACCGTGACCTGCGTCAATGACGACAAATATATTATCCTTTTTTAAATCCACTACACGGGTGACTGCTTTCTTATTACTCACAAACTTCTGTGGGTCTTTAAGATCAACAACGAGGCGATGACCTACATTTTGAATGGGTGTTAAGGTGAAGCTTTTCGGGAGTACTGCTCGTTTAAGATCAAGTACAACTCTGAGAGTCGAACCATTCTTTGAATTTATTGCAGAGCGACTGGTTCTGATTCGATCAATTAGGCTGCTATTTATATTTACTTTTGTAAGATCAATATCCAAACCACCCTGTTTAATATCAATAACAACACGATGTGGATTTTTAAGAACAATGAGCTTATGTTCAGAATTCGCACTCATGTCAAATACCACACGAGTTTTGTCAGGAGATTGCCAAAAACGGATTCCCTTGATGTTAGTAGATTTTGCAAAGAGGTCGGAGGCCGTCAATAACACCATAATAATTAGCATACTCTTTAAAAAGAATTGGGCTAAGTTATTGATGTGTAAAGATTTTTGGTAACAATGAACTGAAGGTTTCAGCAACATTGACTATCTGACCCCGCAATAATTGACTAGTCGTTGGTTAATTACAGCCTATACAATACAAAATTATCTTATATTTCACAAGTTTAGAGTGATAATTAGAGATATTGCTTTAACTTCTTTAGTAAATTTTTTGCTATTTTGCTATTTGCTTGAATCACGCACAGTCGATTTGGGCCATCAAAACTTAAATCGATGCTTAAATCAGCCGCCTCAATCCAACCTTTTCCTTTTTCTGGCCATTCAAAGAAATTGTACGAAGCACCATCGAAATAATCTCGTATACCCAGAAAATCTAGTTCCTCAGGATCGGCAAGTCTGTAGAGATCGAAATGATGAATTGTATATTGACCAATCTTGTACGGTTCTACAATAGTGTAGGTTGGGCTCTTAACGGTCCCTGAAAATCCTAGGGATTGAATAATGGCTCTCACTAATCGGGTTTTTCCGACACCCAAATCACCACTCAGATAACAGGTGAAAGGCTCATCAAATGATTTGGCTATGAATTCACCCAATAATTGAGTTTCTTGCTCTGTATGTAAAGTAACTTTAAGTTGGTTCTCGTCCTGAACATTTTTCACGACTGATTCACCAACATTCGAAGAGGATCTATGAGGTCTGTCGCCATCAAGCCTTTCTGTCCATTCATTGCCGCTAAATCCCCAGCTCTGGAATGTAGGGCAACTGCAGTACGAGCAGCCACACTTGCCGTGAGACCCTGTGCAAGCAATGAACCGCAGATACCACTTAAGATATCCCCCATACCCGCAGATGCCATTCCAGCATTACCCTCAATACACACTGTTTTTCTCTGCTGCACACCAGCGATTAATGTACCAGCACCTTTGAGTACTATCACCCCACTATAATTATCTTGGAGTTGTTGAATTGCGGCGTAACGATTTTGTTCAATCTCGGCAATAGATACGTCGAGTAGTCGAGCGGCTTCGCCAGGATGCGGTGTCATCACCCAGTTATTACTTTGAATAGCTTGAGTGTCGCCATTATTTTTTGCGAGAATATTTAAAGCATCCGCGTCTACAAGCAGGGGTAAATTAGTCGCACAAATGACCTCAAGCAATCCAATTCCCCATTCTTCCTGACCCAACCCAGGTCCAATTACCACGGCATCCACCTTACTTAAAATCTGAGCCAGCAGAGGATCATCCTTACCAGAAACAGAACGAATCATCGCTTCAGGACATTGGGTCAAAATAGGCGCAACATGAGCATCGCGAGTCAAGATCGTTATCAAACCAACACCTGAGCGCGCGGCGGCCATCGCTGACATCAAAATAGCGCCACCAAATCCAAAGTCACCACCAATGAGAAGAAGATGACCGTGGTCTCCCTTATGGGAAACATTTGACCGCTTTGGAAGTTGCTCAATGAGCACATCGGCATCATCGATCCAAGCTGTGGGCAAATACTGTTCAGCAATACTTTCATCAACACTAAGATTCGCCAATTCAATCTCACCACAGTAAGCTCTCGCCTTTCCGGTGACCATTCCCGCTTTAATCCGAATAAACGTCAGTGTGCGCACAGCAACAATTGCCACATCAGCACAGGCTCCAGTATCCGCATTAAGACCAGAGGGAATATCAAGTGATAACAACGGAGTCGCAATCTGATCACAATATTCATTCACCGACTGGATAATAGACTTAAAATTACCGCGCAACTCACCGGATAATCCAGTACCTAAGAGCGCATCAACAATTAAATCAGAGCCGCTCAGTTTTGACGAATGAAACTCATCAACCGTCACGCCCTGCTCTAACATAGACTGATGAGCTATTTTTGCATCACCCTTATAGTGTGCATTTTCTTCACTCAGTAGAACCTGAACATTAAATCCGTCAACGTGAGCCAATCGCGCGAATACAAATCCATCACCCGCATTATTTCCTTTACCGCATAGCACAGTAATATTTTTTGCATCAGCCCAATGTTTTGTCGCAAATTTCCACGCTTCTTCACCCGCCAGTTCCATCAAGTCATACATGGAAATTCCATTTCCTTTAACGTGCTGACGCTCCATCGCTTTAATATCCGCGGTGACGTACAAGGCTTCGGCAATATGAATGGGTCGTTTTAAGTGAGTCATAAGATTACATTTATTATATTTTGCCTCTAAAGTTTAATAATGTGGAATTATAAAAATCAATGTTGAAAAGGGATGAGGAGTTAACTAATATATTATACGGGTCTCTGCTGCAAGGATGCAGCAGCGAAGCCTCCATGGATGGATTCACGGCGTCCCGAATAATATATTAGTTAACTCCTCAGCCCGATAGCCCCAAATGCAAATATAATTCCACATTACCAAAACTCCCAGTTCAGTGGTATTCAAACTGGGAATTTATAAGCCAATTATATATGATAGA
>JAUUZN010000028.1 GCA_030589945.1 Gammaproteobacteria bacterium
AGAAGGTATGCGCCTACCCCTTTAAGCTGAAAAGTAAAGCTATGAACAGGGGTTAAGTTAAAGTGGCGTCCCCAAGGGGAGTCGAACCCCTGTTGCCAGGATGAAAACCTGGAGTCCTAGGCCTCTAGACGATGGGGACGCAAATTTAACTTTATACCTACAACAATATCGATAATTGGTGGAGCTAGACGGGATCGAACCGTCGACCTCATGCATGCCATGCATGCGCTCTCCCAGCTGAGCTATAGCCCCAAATAATAATAAAAACCAACATATCTGCAGTTGTAGGCGAGACATTATATTCATCTTTGAAAGTTAATCAAGATATTAATTTAATAGATATTTTTCCCTGTTGAATGCGTACTAAATCACCTTATATTATTAAGGCAACGATGAATCACCTTGTTCATTTGTAATGCGATAATATAATTACCTCATATTTGCCCATCATAGTTGAACCGCACAAATCCAAATAATCTATGCAAATGGTTAATTACTGCTTTTTATCTCTATTTAAGTTATTGTTTACATTAAAAAAATAAGAGTCTGTCATATGCCCTCAAATACTCATCAATCTCAGTCTGATCTCATTATAATCGGTGCTGGTATCGCAGGCTTAGTGTGTGCGTTAGAAGCCCTGCGGCAGGGAAAATCAGTACGGATCATCGATGCCCAAAATAGAGACCAATGCGGAGGACTGGCACGAGTTGCCTTCGGTGGCATGATGCTAGTGGATACTCCGGAGCAGGTCTCTAAAGGGATAAAAGATTCAGCAGAATTAGCCTATAGAGATTGGTGTTCTTTTGCTAATTTTACTGAGAATGATGAATGGTCCAAGAAATGGGCGAAATTTTATATCGAAAATTCAGTCTCCGAAATTTATGAATATGTACATTCTCTAGGCGTAAAATATTTACCAGCGGTTAACTGGGTCGAACGAGGAACTTATACCTCGGGTAATACGGTGCCACGCTACCATATACTTTGGGGTGCAAGCTTACGTCTTATTACCCAAATAAAAAATCATTTGAGCGAATTTGAGGGCAGCCTACTCAGCTATCAATTTGAGACTAAAGCCACCCAATTAATCAAAAACAATAATATCGTTGTTGGCTGCATTGCATCGTCGAACCAGCAGGACAATATTGAATATTATGCTGAACATACGGTTATTGCCACGGGTGGTTTTACTGGCAATCTCAATATGGTAAAAAACCACTGGCCGACGAACTGGAAAGCCCCTATGGATGGCCTACTAAACGGCACCCACCCAACGAATGACGGCAAAATGCATGAACAGGTTGAAAGCATTGGGGGGGTTACATCAAACATGCAAAATATGTGGAATTATGCGGCAGGGATCCCCAATCCGAATCCAGATTTTGAAAATCATGGCTTAAGCTTAATTCCCAGTCGCTCTGCACTCTGGGTCGATCATAATGGAACACGTATTGGTCCTGAACCTCTTGTTGCAGGATTCGACACGCTGAAGATGTGCCAGCAAATTAACGATCTACAACTGCCCCACTCCTGGCAAATTATGAATCGTAAAATTGCCCTTAAGGAGCTCGCCATATCGGGTTGCGAACATAATACAGCAATCCGCGATCGCAAAATATTTTCCTTGTTGAAAGATTTAGTTTTTGGCAATAAAACACTGCTTAATAAAATGCTTAATGAGAGTGATCATTTTATTATTGCTGATGATTTAAACTCTCTCACGACAAAAATGAATCAACTCACCAGCGATCATTCTATGTCCGTAAAAAAGCTTTCTCTGTCTCTCGATAAATATGACGACATGATTAAACGTGGTCCGAAATTTTGGAGTGATGATCAATTACGACGCATCATGGAAGTGAGGACCTGGGGTACCGATCGCATGCGTACCTGTTATCCAAAACCGATTCAAACCAACGGACCGCTCATTGCAGTTAAGCTTAATTTAATCACTAGGAAATGCTTAGGCGGCATTAAAACAGATTTAAACTGCAGAGTTTTGGACCCCATGGATAAGCCCATTGAAGGTCTTCTAGCTATTGGAGAAGCAGCTGGGTTTGGTGGTGGTGGCGCTAGCGGACAGCGTTCACTTGAGGGAACTTTTTTATCAGGCTGTATTCTCACAGCCCGTCAAGCAGCCCGAAGTCTGTGAAGAGAAATGTTCCTCAGCAAAACTCTACAACAACGTTCTGCAGTAGAACTTCACTGCAATGACCCATTAACAAATTAAAACTTTATCGCTGTTCACTTTGAAGCCGTCGTTGCTCTATGAATTCTAAAGCTAACTCAATACGCTGATTACATATCCCTTTACCCAGCACGCTACAAAGTATATTCATAGCGGGTGATTGACCGGCGCCGGTAATGGCTACTCTGAGTGGCATACCAATTTTACCCATCCCAATTTCAAGCTCTGTCATGGTTTGCTCGATTGCAGATTCAATATTTTCAGCTGACCATTCATTGAGAGACTGCATTTTTTCTTTTAATAATTTTAGAGGTGCAGCCGCTGACACTTTTAGATGCTTCTTAGCAGCATTCGCATTAAACTCGCTCACATCCTCAAACATATATCTCATTTGAGAAGCCAGTTGTTTTAATGTTTCACAACGCTCAGAAAAAAGTGGGATCAGTACTTCTAAAACTGATTTATCAGAAACTTCAATGCCCTGCTCTTTTAAATGCCAATCAAGATGCTGAGCAACTTCAGATGTTGGCAAAGTTTTCATATAATGCTGATTGAGCCAATTTAATTTTTCAGTATTGAACGCAGAGGGTGCTCTATTAATGCCTTCAAGGCTGAATAGTTCAATCATCTCATCAACATTGAAGATTTCTTGGTCACCATGGGACCAGCCCAAGCGAACCAAATAATTGAGTAGCGCCTGAGGTAGATAACCATCGTCCCGATATTGCATAACTCCAACAGCCCCATGACGCTTTGAGAGGCGTTTACCATCATCACCTAATATCATCGGCACATGAGCATATTTTGGAACCTCGGCACCAAGCGCTCTTAGAATATTAATTTGCTTTGGTGTGTTATTAATATGATCATCACCACGAATGACATGGGTAATTCCCATATCCCAATCATCGACAACTACAGTAAAGTTATAGGTCGGAGTGCCATCGGTACGCGCAATAATAAGATCGTCGAGTTCAGAGTTGCTGATTTCAATTTGACCGCGCACCAGATCATCAATGTAGACACTTCCCTCTATAGGATTTCGAAATCGAATCACATGGGGTTGATCTTCAGGGTATTCTGCTAAGTTTCTGCAAGAACCGTCATATCTTGGTTTGTCACCTCGAGCTTTTTGCTGCTCACGCATATCATCTAGCTCAGCCTGTGAGTGGTAACAGCGATATGCTTTTCCTTCTTCAAGCAACTGTTGAATGACTTCGTTATAACGGTCAAAGCGGTCTGTCTGATAAATAGGGCCACGATCATGATCAAGTCCAAGCCATGACATACCATCTAAAATAGCCTGTACCGATGCTTCAGTTGAGCGTTCTCGGTCAGTGTCTTCGATGCGTAGCACGAATTCACCTTGAGTCTTTCGTGCATAAAGCCAGCTAAAAAGTGCTGTTCGGGCTCCACCAACATGAAGATAGCCAGTTGGACTGGGTGCAAAACGGGTTATAACAGTCATAAGATACTAATTTCGTGAGTTTTTGAGGTCGCTATTCTAACAGCCTTACGGCAGTTGTTAAGTAATTCTTTCAATAGTTCAAAAATCTGTTGACCCACATGGAAGTTATCATTAGAATGCGCGCCTATGGTCGTTTAGCTCAGCTGGGAGAGCATCGCCCTTACAAGGCGAGGGTCGTAGGTTCGAGCCCTACAACGACCACCAAATAAAAAAGCCCGTATCCTTCTGGATACGGGCTTTTTTTTTAAAACTTATGGAGACTACTATTCCTTAATTCTTACCGCTAAAACATCACATTTGGCACCATGCAATATCGAGTTGGCAGTTGAACCGAGCAGTAGTCGTAATCCATGGCGACCGTGGCTACCACTTATAATCACATCAACATCGTTGTCCTCAGCATAATCAAGTATCTCATCGCTTTCATTACCACTACTGATGACGATGTCTGCAGCAGACAAACCAATGCTTTCTGCGACGGGTAATAATGAAGTTTTCGCATTTTCTTCATAAGCCTCGGTATTGGCAACGACGTCATTTGATATACCTGCTTCACCAACACCATAGATACCGTAAGCACTATAAACCGCGGGCAAAGGTGCAATAACATGGATGATTGATACCTTCGCTCCAGTTAGCTTTTGAACCGCTTCAGCCTTGGCAACAACCTGTTTGTTTTCATCACCTAAATCTATGGCAAGCAATATATGTTTATACATAATAATATCTCCTCTCTAACTTATTAAACTGATGTTTTCCTATTAGTAGAATCGCACAACGGTCATAGTCGTGTATTGACCTACATCAGGTGAAGTATACATTCTTTTGATTATGCTATTTAATTGGGTTATTAGCACTAAACTCTGTATGATTTATTAAAATAACACATAGAGACTAACAATGTCAGACTGGAAACGTTGTCGAATGGAAATGAATGTTTTAGTAACACCAGACATGGCTAATTTTACAGGCAGAATGCACGGTGGTGATCTGTTAAAGATATTAGATCAGGTTGCCTATACCTGTGCAGCACGTTACTCAGGACACTACCCAGTCACACTGTCGGTTGATAAGGTAACCTTTAAGGAGCCTATTCATATTGGTGAACTTCTTACTTTTATGAGTTGTATCAATTATACAGGTCGAAGTTCCATGGAAGTTGGCATTAAAGTAATCGCTGAAGATATCAAAACAAAAAACGTACGGCACACCAATAGTTGTTATATCACTATGGTAGCTCTAGACGAGAATGGTAAATCAGTTGCTGTACCGCAACTCGCTCTAAAATCTGACGATGCAAAACGTCGCTATGAGGCCGCTAAAAATCGTAAACTGAGAAGTCTTGGCGATAGCGCCAAATAGCTTGATACTCGCCTAGTTAAATAATAAGAATAACAAAATATTTTGTCCTATTTGTATTGAATGTCTTCCAAAATTTTAACGAGATGATAAACTTCGAAAAATAGTATTCAATCAAGGAATAAAATCTTGAGCCACGTACTGCATCGCTCGCTTCTCAGCGAGCCTCTACTAGCAACTTCCTGCGAAGGACTCTACATTATTGATGCCCATGGCAAGCGATATCTCGATGCCTGTGGTGGAGCTGCAGTTTCTAATCTCGGTCATGACAACCCAGAAGTGCTAGCCGCAATTGAAAAGCAATTGAACAATCTTGCCTATGCGCATTCAGCATTCTTCACTACTCAAGCCTTAGAGGATTTGGCCGACTTGCTAACTTCTCTAGCCCCAGGTATGGATAAAGTGATGTTCCTAGCCGGAGGTTCAGAAGCCAATGAAGCAGCACTTAAACTTGCACGCCAATATTTTGTAGAAAAAGGACAACCTAACAAGCAACTCTTTATTTCTAGAGAGCAAAGTTATCATGGTAATACCCTTGGTGCATTGGCTGTGGGTGGCAACCAATGGCGTAAAAAAGATTTTATGCCGCTTCTCAGAGAAAGTCATTACATTAGCGCCTGTTATGAGTATCGACTTAAATTAGAGTCCGAATCAAGTTTTGAATACGGTCAAAGAATAGCCAATGAATTAGAAACAAAAATTCTTGAACTGGGCGCTGAAAATGTAGCCGCTTTTATTGCAGAAACAGTCGTTGGAGCGACGGTTGGGGCCGTTCCAGCATCAAAAGGTTACTTTAAACGAATTAGAGAAATTTGTGATCAATACAATGTGCTGCTCATTCTCGATGAAGTGATGTGTGGCATTGGCCGTACGGGTAGTCTATTTGCCTATGAAGTGGAGGATGTCATACCCGACATGGTGACTTCGGCAAAGGGATTAGGCGCCGGATACCAACCTATCGGGGCTCTCTTGTGTCAGGACAATATCACCGATGCGATTCGCGAAGGTAGCGGATTTTTTCAACATGGACATACCTTTATGGGGCATGCATCAGCGGTTGCTGGTGCCCTTGCGACACTCAACTACATCATCAATAATGATTTGCTCACTCAGGTACGAGAAAAAGGTGACAAACTGCAATGCTTATTTAAAGAAAAACTAGCCAATCACCCCAATGTTGGCGATATCAGAGGCCGAGGATTATTCATTGGTATCGAACTTGTTGCGAATAAAGAAACCAAAGCGCCCTTAGAGCCAAGTTTAAAAATCAATCAACGAATTAAGAAATTAGCCATGGATAAGGGACTTATGTGTTATCCAATGGGTGGTACTATTGATGGTATTAATGGTGATCATATTCTCATTGCACCTGCTTTTGTTGTTAGTGATGAGCAAATTGGTGACATTGCTAGGATCATTAGTGAAGTCATTGAAGAAGTCACTGATAAAGTAATGGCTTAATATTTGATATCTGACACTTGATGCCTACTAACAACAACCTAACCGATAGTCCTGTGGTCATTGCAGTTGCCCCAAATGGTGCTCGCAAAGGAAAAGATGACCATGCTGAATTACCCATTTCCCCTGCTGAATTGGCTGATTGTGCTGCAGCCTGCCTAGAACAGGGTGCAACCATGATTCACCTGCATGTGCGTGATGATAATGGAATCCATTCATTGGCTCCCGAACATTATCGACCCGCTATAACAGCCGTTCGAAATGCTGTGGGGGATCAGATGCTCATTCAAGTCACCACTGAAGCTGCAGGGCATTATGTCGCCGCTGATCAAATAACAAATATGCTCGAATTGGCACCTGATTTTGTGTCAATCGCTCTCAGGGAATTTGTCAGCGATGGACAATCGATAGCAAATTTTAAACGATTTATTCATAACCTCTCATCACAAAAATGTCTGATACAGTACATCCTCTATGACTTTGAGGATCATCAACTCTATTTGCGACTACGAGAACAAGATGTCATAACCGAAAACCACCATTCCTTGTTGATGGTCCTTGGAAGATACACCCAATCACCCGCAACCATTGAAATTGTCGATGAATATCATGACTTACTAACCACAAATCCTGGATTTATGGTTTGCACCTTCGGACCCTCAGGCCAACAGATCCTTCAACAATCTGCTCAAATTGGATGCCATATTCGCGTTGGCTTTGAAAATGGATTTCTATTGCCCAATGGTGAAGTTGCCAAAAACAATGAACATCTGGTCGCAGAAACTATAAAATCAATCACTTGTTCAGGAAGAGCCCTTGCAAACATTACGCAGACAAGAAACGCTTTAGGGTTTACAGATAAATATTAAGTATTTCCTTATTATTCATATCATTATGATTTATATATAATGTGTTTTCTAGGCTTTTGTTTGAGGTTTTATTTGAAATTTAGAGTGTAATATTAAAATTTCAGCATGAAATTAACACGCTCATTTAACTTAAAATCATATTGAGACACAATGCACCCAAAACAAGAAATGCATCCTAAACAAGCTCGTGTTATTATCTCGCGCCATAAAATGTGACATCTGTATAATATAAAGTAAGAACAAACTATGAAACTGATCATCAAATTATTTCCTGAAATTATCATTAAAAGTCGTTCTTTGCGTAAAAACATGACCGCTCGCCTGAGTAATAACATCAGGAATGGTTGCCGTGATTTTGCACCGACCTTACGAGTACGCAACCTCTGGGATAAACTTGAAATCAATGTCGACGATGCGACTGACGAACAGGTCTCCTTAGTCATTGAACGTTTGAGTCATACTCCAGGAATCGACAAAATTGAAGAGATCAGTCGCCACACTTTTGAAACGTTGGATGATTTGGGTGATGTCGTGGTTCGCTATAATGCGGAAAAAATAGTTGGCAAAAGTTTCGTAGTAAGGGTCAAACGCAGTGGTCAACACCCTTTTAAGTCGTTTGAAGCTGAACAGGCACTCGGAGGTTCCCTACTAAGAGCCGTTGATGATACCTCTGTTGATTTACACACGCCCGACGTCACCGTTAGGCTTTCAATCAAAGATCAAAATGTCGATTTAATAAAAATACAACATCAGGGCATTGGTGGGTTTCCCCTTGGCACACAGGGTCACGTATTGTCTCTGTTATCCGGTGGATTCGATTCCGGTGTAGCAAGCTATATGACCATGAAACGTGGTTATTGCACCCATTTCTGCTTTTTTAATCTCGGCGGTGCTACACACGAAATAGGTGTGAAACAGGTTGCTGACTTTTTATGGCGCAAATATTCATATTCCCATCGTGTAAAATTTATTACTGTACCTTTTGAAGATGTGGTTGAAGAGATCCTCGTTAAAGTTCATCACTCTCAAATGGGTGTGGTACTGAAAAGGATGATGATGAGAGCTGCAGATAAGGTCGCAAGTCGCATTGGTTCAGGTGCATTGGTAACGGGTGAGAGTCTTGCACAGGTTTCCAGTCAAACGTTACCGAACCTGTCACTGATCGATGAAATCGCTGAGCATCTAGTGATCAGACCTCTAATTGTCATGGACAAGCTGGATATCATCAAAATTGCTGCACAGATTGGCACAGAAGACTTTGCCAAACATATGCCTGAATACTGTGGAGTGATTTCCAACCGCCCAACATCTCATGCAAAGAGAGAGCGTATTGAGTCTGAAGAGGCAAATTTTGATGATGACGTGTTACAGACCGCTGTTGATAATGCTGAAGTGGTTAAAATTGACGAGGTTCTCGACTCAGTAAAAACCTTGCATGAGGTAGAAATTGTTAAGATTCCAGCCGTCGAAGATATTATTATTGATATTCGTCACCCCGATGAAGAAACACGTAAACCCTTGCATTTGACGAATAATGAAATCATTAAAATCCCATTTTTTACTCTTCAAAGAGCCGTTAAAAACCTTGATAGCTCTAAACGCTATCTTCTCTATTGTGATAAAGGCGTCATCAGTCAGTTACAGGCTGCCCAACTTGCTGAAAACGGTCACGATAATATTTTGGTCTACAAAAATAAACACTGATCAAAAACACCGTCAATTTTCCATAACATCGGCTCCTGTCTCATCTGGCATCAAGCTTGCTTAATCCTGTATAGTAATCTGATTAAAATCAGTAATAATTTAATTGCTATCAGGAAGTCCGTCTATGTCTTTAAGAAATAATGTGTTTCTTTTATTCAGCACCCTCTTAATTATCTTACTAGGTTCACAGTGGTTAATTATGCGTTCCGTTACCCAAGATCTCTCGCGTGAATTGGGACAGGTTGCTTTTTCAGTTGCACGAGATACTGCATCATTTTTTATTCTGGGTGAATTCCAATGGAATGACCGCCTGTTGTTTGAACAAAATAACTCGTCAAAGCACTCTGTTTCAGATGGCAATGTACAACTAGAACAAAATACTACCCTTGTCTTTGATGATAATAAAAATCCAAATCATTCAAAGAGTCGAAAAAACGAATTCCGAACACAACCAACAATTGACCCTCAAATCTTTATCTACAAACCCCCTTCCGTTGAAATAAGAATTGATAATCAAATTGAAGATGATCATATAGAACTCATCACCTCTACCGGCACGCAATCAATACCTCTTCAACGTGAAGGCATGAACGCCATGGTCTCAGCGTTGGAAAAAAGGATGCTGACTGGCACACTGATCATATTAATATTGGGTCTTATCATCGCAGCCTATTTTTCACATCGTATTAGCGCACCTTTGCGTAATCTCTCTGAAGCTGCCGAATCAGTCGCTTCTGGCGACTTAGGTACCACCATCAAAAATGAAGGGCGTTTCATTAGTCAAGAAATACGCAAAACCATTGCTTCGTTTAATCAGATGTCAAAACAACTGGCCGATGTTGAAACCTTAAAAGCGAGAGTACGAGAGAATGAGCATTACCGTGAACTTGGAGAAATTGCTCGAGGATTAGCCCATAGTATTCGCAACCCATTAAACACCCTAGGATTAACCATTGAAGAACTCAGCAGAAATGACCTAGAAGATTCGCGTCGGAACTCACTGGTAGAATCAGGCTCTCGACAAATTACTCGAGTGGATCAGTGGATACGTTCATTTATGACCTTCAGTCTATCGGGTGATACTCAAAGTTCTGAAATTAACTTACTTCCCATCGTACAAGACATTCAGCTTGAAGCTAGCCAATCTGAGGGGCAAAACGTTAAGTTGAATATTGAGCAATCAAGCAGCCCAATTGTAATCATGGGTGTTGAGGCGGAAATTAAAGCAATCTTACACGCACTGATTATTAATGCTGTAGAAGCTTCTCCAGAGGATGGAATCGTGAATATTAATTTTGCACAGATGAACGATGTTGTAAAGGTATGCATCAGTGATGAAGGTAACGGTCTGCCTGAGGAAATCCGTGAAAAACTCTTTCAACCCCACCAAACAACTAAAGCAAAAGGCTCTGGAATGGGGCTCTATATGGCCTATCGTCTTGCAACGGTGCGCTATGACGGTAAGATTGATATCTCTGATAGAAAGGATACTGTTGGTACCATCGTCGAACTGAAACTAGCCAATAAAAGAGTCGTCTAAAATGAGCTGGAATAAAAATATAAGAGTATTAGTAGTCGAAGATGAGCCTGACCAACGCGATATTATTGAGCAGATTATCAGCGATGCAGGCTATCAGGTTTTAACCGCTGAAGATGCTGAATCGGCTCTCAAAATACAACAACTCAAACCATCAGAACTGATATTTTCAGATTGGAAATTACCAGGAATGGATGGCTTAGAGTTTTTAAAAACATTACGCGAAGAGAATCCCGATCAGGCCTTTGTGATGGCCACCGGACATGGTTCCATCGAACACGCAATTTCTTCAATACGAGCGGGTGCCGATGATTATTTGTCAAAACCCTACAAACGCCAAACACTACTATTCACTCTTGAAAAAGTTTGTACTGCACGACGATTAAAATCAGAGAATAAAGCATTGAAAAGTGCATTAAGCGAGCAAAACAATCTGGTTGATATGATCGGACGTGCGCCCTCGATGCAAAAAATCTACCGAAAGATTGAGAAACTAGCTGCAACCAACGCAACGATTCTGGTCAGTGGTGAAAGTGGCACAGGCAAAGAGTTAGCCGCTCGAGCACTGCACAAACTGTCAAAACGATCTGAGCTACCTTTTATTGCAATTAACTGTGCAGCTATCCCTGAGTCATTGGCAGAGGCGGAACTATTCGGTGCTGAGAAAGGTTCGTATACGGGTGCCGATACTGTAAAAATTGGGAAATTAGAAGCGGCTAATAATGGCACCATATTTCTTGATGAAATTGGAGAAATGCCACTGCAACTGCAGGTTAAATTATTACGTTTCTTACAGGAAGGAACCATTACCAAGATTGGTAGCCACCAAGAACAACAACTTGATGTGAGAGTCATAGCAGCCACCAATAGAAACCTTGAGGAAGAGGTTGAAGCGGGACAATTCAGAGAAGACTTATATTTTAGACTCAACGTTGTGCCCATGGTTATGCCGCCACTCAGAGAGCGCTGTGAAGATATACCCACACTGGTAAAACACTTCGCGAAGGTCGCAGCCAATCGACATGATATTAGCGAACCAAAATTTCCAAAAAATGTTCTAGCTGCACTCATCAACAATTATTGGCCGGGCAATGTAAGAGAGCTCGGCAATATCGTCGAGCGACTCGTATTACTCGCCGATGATAATTGCATTGACATTGAAGACGTGCCGGTTCAAAAATCAGCTACTCGTGAGAGTCAAGGTCAATTCCAACTACCCTCTTCCGGTTTCTCATGGCAAGCACACGAGCGCGATTGCCTAAAACAAGCCCTAGCTCACACCAGCAATAACAGAGCAGAAGCAGCCCGCCTCTTAGATCTACCATACAAAGCATTCCTCTACCGCCTAGAAAAATACGATTTATAAAGAGAAAAAGTTGCTCAAATAAGGAGCACTATCCCCATATGGGGACTATCCACACCGCCCCAATCTCAAACTGAAGGTAGGCCTCTGGAGTCTTCTTCCGTCTTAAGGGATGATCGGAGGCATGGATGCCGAAGCAAGCCTACAGGGACGTATCCACGGCGCTACTAATAGTCACACTGAAGGCAGGACTCTGGAGTCTGCTGCTGTCTTAAGGGATGATCTGAGGCAAGGATGCCGAAGCAAGTCTACAGGGATGTATTCACGACGTTCCCTAAAGGCAGCAGCAGACTCCAGAGGCCGGATTTAAAAAACAACAACATGGCATGACAGTTGCAATATCTAAATAGAATCAACAACAAATTAATAATATTTTGATAACTAACCAAAGAATGGAGCACAAAATGAGTAAAACATGGTTTAGCTACACAGTACTAGCAATTGGGGTGATGTTATTCGTAGCATCCGATAAGCCTGTAACAGCAGATGATGCACAATCTGCTCGCACCGTTAGTTTTGGAACGGACAAAACAATGGAAATTATAGTTAATAAGGCTGGCACTTCGGTACCCAATGTAAAAGTTATCATCAATGGTGATGAACACGCATTTACCATTCCTGAGCTCAATGATGGCGAAGAGCGAGAAATCATCACTGAAGATGGACAAAAAATCATTATCAAATCTATTTCTGGTAATAATATGGTTTGGATTGACGGAGATGAAATTAATCTTCCCCCTCTTGGAAACACCGGTGTCTCACCTGAGGGTTTAAGTGCGCTAATTGGTCGTAGTCACCAAATTAAAATGTCAAATGGCGTTACTATTTCCGCCAATGGTCTTTCTAAAGATGTCGAAGCAGCAATTCTCGAAGCTGTCAAAGGTGTACTCACTTCATACAATGTTGATAAAAGTGTTTCTTACCAAGATCAAAGCCAAAGGCTTCATATGATGAGAAGGTTTGGAACAGGTGGAGAACATGAATCTGGTAATTATAAGTTTGAGTTCAAAACAGATGGTGAACTTCATACCGATACAGATAAAGATGTTCGCATAATGTTCATTGAAGATAATAAAGTTGTTAGAGATTTAATTGTAGAAAAAGACGATCAATAACACTAAAATCACCATCTGAAATCTAAGTCAAAGAATACTGTCATTATGATGTTCTTTGGCTTTTTTTATATCTTATAATAGACATTTCTTCCAGACATACCTCGTTCAAAATATAAACCGTCAACTATAGCACTTATCAAGTACAACGAATGGATGGCGGTTCAATGCCAATACAGATACTATTCCTTTAGTTAATATGTTTGAGGTATCGAAGCATTGAATAAATCACATCGGTTTTGGCCTGACACAGCAACGGTAAAAAATAAAGCCGTCTATAAAATTATACAGGCATTGGATGATTCCCAGTGGTGGCAAAAAGAACGATTAGCTGCTCTTCAAAAACAACAGTTTGTCATGTTTCTCAATTATGCTAAAAAAAATACTCGTTATTATTCAAACCTTTTAAAGGATCATCAAACCTTTACCGATGATACTTTAACCGATGAAATTATACGTTCAATTCCTTACACCTATAAGAAAGAGTTACAGCTACAAAATACTGATTTTATCGTTAATCAACATGATTCACGATTTGGCGATACCAATGAGTACAGCACCTCAGGATCGGTTGGCACTCCTTTAAATGTGACTTGGAATCAATACGCCAATACCTATACATTGGCTAAAACCTTTCGTTATCATCAGTGGCATAGGAGCGATCCCCAGAAGAAGTTTTGCAGCATAAGGGTTCTTCCAACTGAAGATGATGGCACTGTAAAAATTATTCGAGGACGTAATTGGTATCCGCTGATTCCCGGTGGTGAGTCTGTGTCACAAAGTGCATCCATTCCTATATCAGAACAGGTTGCATGGCTTCAAAAAGAAAATCCAAGTTATCTTTTGACCTATGCAAGCAATGCCAACGCCCTTGTCGAATATACTAGAAAAAACAATCTTTCCTTGCCTGCCTTAGAACGAATTGATCTCTACGGAGAAACTATGGTCGAAGGCTTGGCTGAACGGTGTAAGGAGGTTCTAGGCTGCTCTCTAGCGGACAAATATAGTTCAAGAGAAATGGGCGAAGGCGCTACCCTCTGTCCTGAATCTGGGCTTTATCACATTCAGTCTGAAACAACCTACCTAGAGGTAATAAAGTCGGATGGCTCTAGGGCTAAAGAAGGTGAAGTAGGTGAATTGATCATTACCAACTTACATAACACCGCCATGCCCATTATCCGCTATGCCATTGAAGACTATGCTGAAGTGGGTCCCCAATGCTCATGTGGTCGAGGATTACCAACTTTACGTAAGATTATGGGGCGTTCTAGAAATATGCTGATGATGAAAAATGGTGAGCATTTATGGCCTCGATTTAGTTCACATAACTTGCATAAGGTTGTTCCTATACATCAAATTCAGTTAATTCAAACAACGTTTGATACTGTGGTTGTTAAAATAGTCCCTATTAATACTCTTTCTGAGTTCGACAAAGTCACACTACGTGAAGAAATATGGACAAAGTTTCCAAAAGAAATAAGTCTAGAGATACAAACTGTAACTGAGATCCCCCGTAGCAAAAGCGGTAAGTTTGAAGACTTTCGCTGTGATATTTTATCCCTTTAACTTAGAGACCCATTCTTCATCTCATCCACCTTCATAGGTATTGCTAACCTACACTTCAATTTACAATCACTAAAATGGTATTACAAACGTTGTTGCTTAAGAGCCAATTCAAGTTGTTCCATCTCGGAGATAATCGATTCAGTTTCCTTTAAACGAACACCAATACCCAACAAACGCACCGACTTTGGATTTCTGGACCAGGCTTCTTTAAATAATTTTTCTAGTAAGGGTCTGTCGATGCAAGGGCTTATCCGCTCAACGGTGGTTGATGTGAAGTCAGCAAACTTCATTTTAACGGACAATTTTCTAATTTTACCGTGGCTTTTTGATTTACTAACTCTCAGGTTTAAACTGGGTAGCAGCTCTGTCAGCTTATTTAAACATTCGTCGAGACTTTCTATATCGCTACTGTACGTGGATTCAACACTAATAGACTTTCTTTTACCGTCCGGATTTACAATTCGATCATCAATACCGCGACATAAATCAAAAAGACGTTTCCCAAAAACGCCAAAGTGCTCGGTCAGTTCATAAATAGAATATTCTCTTAAATCTTCACAAACATTAACCCCCATATCAGCAAGCTTCCTAGCCGTTACACGACCAACGCCGTGAATTGTTTTTACGGGAAGACGCCTCACAAAGTTATCAATTTTATCGGGCGTGATCACAAACAAGCCATCAGGTTTATTCCAGTCTGATGCAATTTTAGCTAAAAATTTATTGGGAGCAACACCCGCCGAAGCTTTTAGATTCGTTTTTTGAAATATTTGATGTTTTATGGCTTGCGCAAGATAGGTAGCCGATCCTTGAAAGATGTCACTATCACTCACATCAAGAAAAGCTTCATCTAATGAAAGTGGTTCAATTTTGTCAGTGTATTCACTAAATACCCCTCGGATGACCTGAGATTCCTGACGGTACACGTCCATTCTTGGTTTAATAAAGATTAACTCAGGGCAAAGTTTGCGTGCTTGCGACGCCGCCATGGCTGAATGGACGCCAAAACGTCTCGCTTCATAGTTGCAGGCTGCAACCACGCCCCGCGAATCGGGTGTACCTCCAACGGCAACGGCCATACCTTTTAATCCGGGATCATCTCGCTGTTCTATCGCCGCATAAAAACAATCCATATCAACATGGATGATTTTGCGCATTAGAAACGTCCAGGCAGTTGCAGTACTACTGAGTTGCGCCCGTTGGGTGTTTCCTTAATTTCAAGCTCACCCTGATATGAATTAACAATGTCATGTACCACAGAGAGACCGATTCCCTGTCCTTCTATTTGTTCATCAAGTCGCTGACCACGCTGGAATATCACTGCTTTTAATACATCGGGTACACCTTCACCATCATCGATTACAGCAATTGAAATCATATTTTGTTGTTCAGAAGAATGAACATCGACCTGAACCTTTGATTGTCCATACTTACAGGCGTTATCGCATAGATTTCCTAACATCTCGAGAAGATCGTTCTCATCGCCATAGAACAAACAGTTTTCTGGGACATTATTAGTGAATGATATTTTTTTCTCAAAGTAAACCTTGTTCAACGCGGCAAAAATTTTAGACAAGCAACTTCGAACATTAATTTTCTGTTGAATAGGACTTGCACCGGCGCTAACCGCTCTTTGTAACTGATAACTGACAATATTGCTCATTCGAGTGATTTGTTCAGACAGAGTACTTTGTAATTCAGGCTTATCAACTTTGGATAAACTTGCCTGCACTACAGCCAATGGCGTCTTAAGACTATGAGCGAGGTCCTGTAAGGTATTTCTATAGCGACTACGTTGTTGTTGCTCATGAGTAATTAATGTATTCAGGTTTTGAGCAACATGCTTTAATTCGGTAGGGAAATCGGTCTCCAGTAACTGTATATCACCCGTTTCAACCTTTCTAATTTCTTCAGCCAACTGCTTCAGTGGTTTCAATGCAATGAGTAATGCAACCGCATCAACTGCCAATAGAAAAATACCGAGTCCACCTAGCCAGAATAAGAGAGTGTCTCTGAATGTCAGCTTTTCCACCATGTAGGCCGATAAACTTTCTGCCACCATGAAGGTATAAACATTTTCACTGTTATCAGGTCCCTCCCAAATAACAGTAACTCTGGACGTTTCTAATAACGGTTGGTTTTCGAGTTTAATCCGTTCAAAAATGAACTGTCCCGGCGGGTTAACATCTTCAATATTCATTTCGCCGAATACATTTGGAATTGGATTTGGAAATTGTAAGTTAACCGCAGACTGTGATTGCCAAATAGGATTGCCTTGTGAGTCCATTACCACCGCATATCGACCGGAGCCAATTTGATTAAAACGTGCATCTGGTAAGGCTTCAGGTAACCAAAGCGTACCCGGTTCAAGTTCATCAGCCAGTCCCATTAGACCGTATGTTTGGACCTTTAACTGCTCTTGCAATCGTCTGTCTAGGCTAGTGCCATATGCACGTTCAAGCACCAATCCTGCAAGTGGTAGAAAGAGCATCACCACTAGCATTGAAACTAGAAATAATCGCCCTGAAAGTGAAGATGGTATTAACTTTTCCATGTACTGTTGAGACGATATCCTCGACCGCGCAGAGTTTCAATAGGTTTCAGTGTGTTATCTGGATCGAGCTTTTTCCTCAGTCTGCCAACAAAAACTTCAATAACATTGCTATCACGATCGAAGTCTTGTTCATAAAGATGCTCGGTTAATTCTGTCTTTGAAACCACCTTCTCAGGATTGTGAGCCAGATATTCTACCAGTCGATATTCATAGGCAGTCACATCTATGCCTCTTTCGTTAATAGCGATGGTCTGCTGTAAAGTATCGAGGGTCAAAGGACCAAAATTTAACAAAGGACTTGAGTGTCCTGCTGAACGACGTATTAATGCATTAATTCTAGCGAGCAATTCTTCAGTGTGGAACGGTTTTGCCAAGTAGTCATCAGCCCCAGCAGCTAAACCTGTGACCTTATCTTGCCAGTGATCTCTTGCCGTTAAAATAAGTATGGGGGAATGGTTATCGTCTTCACGTAGGCCTTTGATGACATCCATACCCGATATCTTTGGCAATCCCAGATCGATGATCATTAGATCATAAGGATACTCTGTGGCTAAATACTGCCCTTCTTCGCCATCGAATGCCATATCTACGGTATAACCGGCTGCTTTAAGATCGGCTGATATTTGCTCACACAGAGCAACTTCATCTTCTATCACTAAAATCCGCATTCTACACTCCTAGTTGATACGGATAACTCGACCGCGAACGCCGTCGACAAATATTGTTCTAATTCGACTATCGCCTACTAACATTTTTACGCGATAGACCGCAGGCCCTTTACTGTTGATCAGTTTGGCGGATAAAACCTTGCCTCTGACTTCACTTTTTGCCACATTGATAGCTGATTTCTTACTAATTACTTTTTGTTTACTTCTTGATTCAGAAGACTTCTGAGAACTCCGAGACGAGCTGTAGTCAGAAGCCAGCAACTCTGTAGTCATTAACAAAGTTTGACTCGTCAACATTAACTGAAGAACAACTATTATTGATAAACGAGTCAGTTTCACTGTATTAACACCTTTTATTTCTATCTGTGATAATAATCAAGATTATTAGTTGTGATTTGAATCTAACATTGGCGTCACAACAACCCTAATTTTTAGGCTATCACCAGGCTCTTCCTGTAAACGCGTTTCATAGGTTCGATCATTGTATTGATAAACCACATTATAGCCGATAAGACGTTCTTCTTCCCAGCTTGTTGGAACCATTGTACAGCGATTTCGAGTACCCGTCCTCTCAACTGATGTCTTCTGATTACTATTTGCGATTGATGAACCCACTACAGCTCCGAGAACGGTAGCTCCAGTTTTATGGTTTATTTTGTGACCAATTGCATGACCGATAGCAGCCCCTAAGAGTCCTCCCACAAGCGAGCCGCCAGAATTATTTCTTCTCGGTTGCTGATAGGTCACTTCTTCAGAGTAACATTGACGTTCTTCACGAGTTACTTCAACAATCCTATGCACGGGCTTTGAGGAAAGCACCGTTGCATAATCATAATGAAAATTGTCATCAGCGTTGATTGCAGTAGTACCGATGGTGCTACTGATAGCCAATAAACTCATAACTAATGACGTTGCGAGTGAAACTGTGTTCTTCATAATAAAACTCCCTTGATGTTAGAAAGGATATTTTAAATGAAGCTACCTGAACTGAAACTGAACTAACTGAAGCTGAAACAATCGAATCTTAAATAAAGAATGTCTTTTCTTAAGCGACCATCTGATGAGCAATGCTGTTGAGGTCTAGTTCATCTTCAGAGATTAAATCGAGTGCCTTAAGTGCATCAGATTCTTCGAGACCTATCATCTCCATAATCTCCTCAGGAAGTGTAATTTGCGTTGCATCACCGATTTCTAACCGTTTAAGTAAGCGGTTAGCAATTAATACAATATTTGAATAAATCGCGTATTCGTCTTTATTATCTTCCTGATGGTGCCATCTAACCGCAGACGTTAACTCTTCTGGCATGTTCCAAGACTCCATCAACCAGGCGCCAATTTCCACATGAGAAATACCCAGAAGATGTCGTTCAATATCGACAACCGGTATATGTGGATTCATTTCAACGTAACGATTGATAAGATAGAATTGTGGTGGAAAAAGATGACCTAATAATAACTGACCAAAGTTATGTAATAAACCGGCTAAATAGACCAAGCCTCGTTGAGGACGGTTTTTTCCACGAATGAATCCGCAAAGCTTCTCGGCCAGTGTTGCAGTATATACGGACTGTTTCCAATAGGCATTGAGCCCTAGTGGACCTTCATTACTGACATTTAAAGACTTACCGACAGAAATTCCAAGAGCCAAGTTTAAAACCAAATCGAAGCCCAAAACACGACTAATTGCAGTGGTGAGTGAATCGATTCGACCTTGATAACCATAATATGGAGAACTTGCCCAACTGATAACCTGAGCAGCAAGACTGGGATCCTGAGAAACAATTTGTGCTAATTCAGGTGCACCAGCCCTTGTATCAATCCTTAGACGCATGACTTCTTGCGCAATGGCAGGCATGGCAGGTAGATCAAAGGTTTCTTCAACACGCTGTTGAATTCTCAATGGAGTGAACGATTTTAAGGTATTTCCTTCCGACTCATTCTGATAATCAATTTCATTGAGCTTTTCAGCTGGATAAGAAAACTCACCCATGGTTGAATCAACATGGAGTCGTTTAAAATCTTCACCCGAAACTTTAACAAATGAGCCATTAAGACCGCCATCGAAATAAATGCTAGAGGCCTCTAAGACTGCCTTATCCACAAGCATTTCCATCTTCTGCAGCTCAGGCAAAGGAACCTTCGCTTGAGGATCACAACCCTCAATCTTTGATTCATATTTATGAGCCATGGTAACGGATTTTCCGTAGATGGTATTCAGGCTGCTAAAGTCTAATAAATCTTGCGCACGAAGAATTAACAATCGTTTTTGTCCATGGGCTTCAATAACTGCAGCTCTAACGAGTTGTTTGAGAGGAATTCCAAGCTGCTCAGCATTATGATAAAACGAAAATGGGTGATTCGTTACGAAGCATTCAAACTCAACTGCATTTTTATCTAAATTCGATTTAATGACTTCTGGTAAAGACATCAATTCCTCCCTGAGGTGATTAACCACAATAAACCATAACGTTTATTTCTATAGAAATCATAGCAGTCTTGTCGCAATAGTCAAAGTGAACATTGTTGTTTTATAAGATTATAATGTGGCTATTTGGTAAGAAAATACTTCATTGGACATCTTAAAAATAGTCTTTGTAGCTTTATGAAGCCTTTGCGACTCTTTTAACCACTTCCCATGCAGGACGCCGACCATGCTTTTGATAAATTCTAATGTAGGCTGAACGTACTAGATCGCCTAAGCACAGAGCAACAATGTCAGAATCAAATTCCGTCGCACATTCTAAAGCATAGGTACTCATTACCTGATCATCATTATTGATAAGCTGATAAATATTAAGATGTTGTTCACCGAATTCGGACTGTATTTTTGAAAGTGTTTCTGAGAGGATTTCTTGCATGAATAGTATGACCTTCGATCAATATAAATGTTCCGAAAATTTTTAACAATTTTCTAACAAACTTTATCTTTTAAGAATTTTAAAGTGCTACCTGATGAATTGTTATTATTTCAAGTAGCACTTTTTTCAGAATATGGCGCGCCCGGAGCGATTCGAACGCCCGACCGCCTGGTTCGTAGCCAGGTACTCTATCCAGCTGAGCTACGGGCGCGAAGCGTGCGCATTCTCAATGATGGGGCTGCTATTGTCAAGCCCTTGGTAGAAAATTTTCTGCAACCATGCAACGACAACTGCCACCACCGATATATTCTATGGTAGGAATATTGCAAATCACAAACTCACCATGTTTTTCAAGTACCCGAATTTGCTGGTCTGTGAAGCCATGATAGGCTGAATTAGACATTAAAATTATCTTTTGTTGTCGGCTATTTTGTAACTGGAGAATATTGCCACAAAATGATTCAGTCATCTGTTGTTCAGATATTTCTATAACATCTTTAAAGGAATTTTTGAGATGATCGAAAACTTTTTCGTTTAGACCACTGCCCTGTGCCATGACTTCTGTCGTAAAAACAGCAAAGGATTCCCCACAACTCATCAGCACATTGGTATGATAAATAGGCTTGCCATCAAAACTCTGAGTTGTCATTGGGAATAAATGGTAGTTGAATTGCTCAGCATACTGAGCTAAAGCTTCCTGCTCACATCGCTCTGATATTGCAGCATAAAGATCAGATTGTTGGTGATGGAATATTAATGAACCGGTACCTTCTAATACGGGAGGGATTAGACTATCGTGTTGCTGGTCTGCATCATCCAAAATCTGTATGAAATTTCTAAGATCGATTGTTTTGTTAATTTGATAGCCATGATCACGCAGCAACTTAGATAACTCTTTGACTTGAACCTCTGCTCGACGATTTTCAGTTTTCATCGGATAAATAATTAAGCTGCCATCATCTCTTGTTGAAAACCAATTATTAGGAAATATGGCATCGGGTAGCAATACTGAACGTTGAGGTGTTTCAAGACTCAACACCTCGATACCTTTATTATCTAATGACAAGGCCATGTCATCAAACTCAGCCAGTGCCTTGTCTTTAATCTCTAAACTTGATTGAGAGGCATCTGGTCGGTGTTGAAACTCATTATCTTCACCGGTTTGTTCGTTATATCCAAAATCGTTCGGACGAACCATCACGACCGATTGGCTGAGGTGTCTTTGTTTATATACATTTTTCATACTAAAGTTTAAATTAACTTATCAACATAACCTTTAATGGCTAATCTTGCTTGATCGTGAATGGCTGTAAACTCAAGATGCGACTCATATTGACCTTCAATTTCCCGACAGTGTAATACTCTTGCATAGATTTCACTGGAGCCTGTTCCCATCAGCGAAAGAGAAACATTCATCTTAATTTCTGAAAAGGGTTCAAGTTCATTTGCAGTCATCACAAAAATTCCGCCATAGCTAATATCAATCACATTACCTTGATACTTTCTAGCCAATACGATCTTGTCCTGTAGCAAGTAGTACTCCAGTGGAATATGAACTTCTACTCTTGGACTTTTTCTGATCTCTCTACAGGGTACTTCCATGCGTATGGGGTGTTCGATTGAAAGCAGTTCAAACATTTTTACGGGATCTGATTTACCCTTTACATGGACTTTATTAACGTCACCTATTTCAATGAAATCTTTCGCTAGCTTATAAGTGTTTTCACTGAGTAGAATTTGACCTCTAAGGCTTTGTGCTTCAACCCTAGAAACAAGATTGACCTGATCACCAATCACTGTATATTCTCGGTAGACATCAGATCCCAAAGTACCAGCAACCACTTCACCGGTATTAATACCAATGCCCATATAAAGGTTTGCCATACCAAATGATTGACTCATTTCGTTAATTTCATTCATCGCTATTTGCATTTCAATGGCACATGAAAGAGTGTCAGACAAATCAGACTCGTTATTATCAATCGCTCCAAAAAGTACCATGATTGAATCACCCATAAACTTATCGATGACACCACCGTGTTTATCAATAATTTGACTCATCTTGCTAAAATAATGGTTAAGAACCTCAATGACTATTAAGGGTGAATACTTTTCCGACATCGCCGTAAATCCGCGTAAGTCGGAAAGTAAAATACTAATGTTTTTAGTCTCTGCAACCTCTTCAGGTACATGGCTTGATTTTACTGTATTGATAACTGACGCTTTAAATTTATCATCAATAAGAACCTTCCCATCGTCATCTTGTGACTCTAAGAATAAATTCATTAAATTTTCGAGAAGTTGTTTGTGATTGTTGACTTGCACTGTAAATCCTCCAGTGATTCACTGTAACAGTGCATAGAAAGAAGGCTTAATTGTATGCACCACTGCATGCACTATAAAGAGACTTTAAGAGAATGTCTATGTAACGAATGCAAGGCTAGACATTAGCCTATTAGAACGTTAATGTGCTTGAGTATTGTGAATTTAGAATGCCAAGAATTATAACCATAGAGGGTATTGCCATGCACACTGACGATTTTGAGACGGATACTCATAATAATGAATCAAATAATCAACCTATCAGCCGAAGAAAGTTTTTTAAAAAGTCTGCGGTTAGTAGCGTTTTTGCGAGTACCCTTCTCTCTAGCGGTGTTACAAGCGATGTCACCGCCAGTGAAAACTTTCATAATCTGATCGATACCAACAATTGTCAGTTTGATGCACTGTCAAATAATTTTGTCTATCTCAATAATGGTACCGAAGGATCAATGCCTCGCTGTGTAATTTCAGAACTACAACTAAGCATAGAAAAGTGGGCAGCGGATCCAACCAACAGCTATGAAAGCGATACTGTTTTTGGTAAACGTCAAGATTCAAATAGAGCCGATGTTGCACAATTTTTTGGTGTCCACAGAGACAATATTTGTTTAACAGACAACACTACCATGGGACTGAGTTTTTCATTACTTGGAATTGACTTCAAAGCCAATGATAAAGTCATTATAAGCAATCAAGAACACAATGCTATCCTCTCGCCATTGCAGATGATGCAACAGCGCACCGGCATTCAAATTATCACGCAAGCTTTTCCTTCTGTAGAAAAACTAAAGTCAATGAACTCTGCTCAATTAATTGACCATTTATTCCCAAATATTGATCGGCTTAAAAATGCCAAGGCACTCTGTGTATCCCATGTTTACCCAACAACTGGGGTGCGATTATCACTGAAACTTTTGCGAAAAAAAGCTGACGAACTTAACATCGATTACCTCATTGTCGATGGCGCTCAATCCCTAGGCATGTTGGACCTTGCAGGAAAGAACGAACACATCAGCCACTGTGATTTTTACGCGGGTTCTGGCCACAAATGGTTAAATGGGCCTCCAGGTACTGGACTCCTATACATCAAAAACAAACACATTCAACCACCAGAATTTTATCCTGTTGGCTCACAAAGAATGTTCAAATACTTAAACACGGGTCGCAACAATCCATCAAAATATCCAATGGCTAAGGCACTGCAAGTACGTGGTAGTAGTCATACTCTTGGATTCCATGCGATGCTAGGAGCGCTGCATTACGTTAATCAGTCAGGGGGCTTCAAAACCATTGAGCGCCACATTTTGAAACTTTCGAAAAGAGTCAAAACATTTATATTTGAGAATGCACCTAAGAGTCTCATTTCACCCAATTTAGAAGCAACATTGACGTCTGGCTTAACCGTCTTTTATGCCTTTAGTTGGGATAAGCCCAAAAATATATTCACAGACAAATCTACCACAGAAAAGGTTGTTGCTGAGTTACTCAAACATAATGTCCAAATTAGAAGCATAGGTTTTGATAATAATGGACAAACTCACTATGCACTGAGAGTATCAACGGGGTATTTTAATTCAGATGCTGACTTATTCACCTTCCAATACGCCCTTAAAAATGTCCTCGAAAAGATATAATGCCATCAATAGGATTTGAAAATGCAGCCTACTAAGAAAGATTGGAATAACCTTGATCAATATTTAGACATTTTTAATTCCATCACGGAAAAATTTATCACCGATCTTGATTCTGAAAAAGCCGGCAAACTAGAAACCCATCTTGAGCAACGACCACTGTCAGAAAACGGTATTGAGCTTGAACAATGCGTTGATGAATTAAAGGATAACATTATTCCACAGTTGTCAGCGGCACGAGGTTCACGATTTTGGGCCTTTGTCACCGGCGGTGCCACTCCAATAGCAACACTTGCAGATTGGCTCGTCACCACCTTTGATCAAAATGTTCATAAGGATGGTGATTCTGTTGCCACTAAAGTTGAGCGACAGGCCATTCGATGGATGTGTGAACTCTTTGATTTACCAAATAGTTTCGATGGCATCATGACCACCGGAGGTACCGGCTGTAACTTTCTCGGGGCGACATGCGCTAGACAATTTGCAGGCAACAAACAAGGCATCGATGTCGCTAAAGAAGGTGTCTACAATCTTGATATTGAAATTTTTTCCACCTCACCTCATTCCAGCATGATTAAAAGCCTAGGTATGTCAGGACTCGGTCAAAAACAATTCACATTAGTTAACGCCATTAAAGGGACTGAAATGATGGATGTTGCTCATTTAGAGTTATTGATGGGCGAAAGTGATGCCAAGGCAAAGGTGGTCATCGCCAGTGCAGGAACAGTGACAGCAACCGATTTTGACGATCTAAGTGCCATTACAACCATCTGTAAGACCGAAGGTGCTTGGCTTCATGTAGACGGCGCATTTGGTCTCTTTGAACGACTAGTAAATGGCACTGAAGGCTATACCAAGGATATAGAACTAGCCGATTCAATTACCGTTGACTGTCACAAATGGTTAAATGTTCCTTACGATTGTGGAGTCTTCTTAACCCGACATAGCTACCTGCTTGAAGAAAGCTTTGATGTTCCCGCTCGCTACCTTGCTAATGAAACTGGCATTGCTGATTTTATGTCGCTAGGTGTAGAAAATTCAAGGCGTTTTAGGGCCTTGCCTGTCTGGTTAACTCTGTTGGCCTATGGAAAATCAGGTGTGAGACAGTGGGTCGAAAACGACATCAACATCACTAAATTGCTAGCCGATTGGATCGACAAATCAAATGACTTTGAGTTGCTGTACCCTTGCAAGTTAAACGTCATTCTATTTAGACCCAACTGTAACGAACTCTCAGATGAAGAAGCTGATGCTAAGACTATTCGCCTTATGAACAACATTAATCAGGATGGACGACTTTTTATCAGTCCTGGTCACTGGCAAGGGCAAGAAGTCATACGAGTAGCACTGAGTAACTGGCAGACCGATGAATCGGATATTCAAGTTGCAATTGATGTGTTGAGCAGTCTCAAAGAATAAAGGATACACATTTAGACAATAGCTTTTGACTAATAATGAAGGCAAATAATTTTGATTAAAAAACCTCAAGCTGAATCTATGATCGAGCCCTCCCCAAAAGGTGATTCACTGTCACCTTCAATCGTCATTATTGGCGCAGGTATGACGGGTATTTTATTGGTCATAAAGCTTAGAGCTGCTGGGTACACAAACATCACCATCTTTGAAAAAAAAGAGCGTTTAGGTGGTACCTGGAGAGAAAATACATACCCGGGCGTCGCCTGTGATGTTCCTGCTCATCTATATACCTATTCCTTCGAAGCTAATCCCGATTGGAGTCACATTTTTGCACCAGGTTCTGAGATTCAACATTATTTTGAACAGGTGGCGAAAAAGTATGGTGTAACTGAGGTTATTCATTTTAACGAATCGGTCACCGATGCTATTTATGATCCTGCGGATAAAGGAAGTTGGCTCTTAAAAACCAGTCAACAGCGCTGCCAAAAAGCAGATATTCTAATCTGTGCAACGGGTATACTACATCACCCTGCTCTGCCCAACATTCAAGGTATTGATGATTTTAAAGGCTCGATGTTTCACACCGCCGAATGGGATCATAGCGTAACAATTGGCCCTAAAACAAAAGTCGCTGTCATCGGCACTGGCTCAACTGCTAGTCAGGTAATTCCAGAGCTTATTAACTCAGGTGCTGAGGTATCAATTTTTCAAAGGACTCCTCAGTGGATCATTCCCACCATTGATTTTAGTTTTTCAGAACGAACGAAGACAAATCTAAAAAACAAACCTCAAAGAATGGCCCGTTATCGAATGCTTGGGCAACTACTTCTAGAACATTTTTTTACCAAAGCCGTCACAGGACATTTCATACCCAAACTAATCCTAGAATTTGTTTGCAAGACCAACTTGCGATTTTCAATTAAATCTACATCCTTACGTCAAAAATTAACCCCAAATTATCAGGTAGGTTGTAAGCGCGTAATTTTTAATCGGACTTATTACAGTGCAATCCAAAAAGATAATGCCCAGTTGATAACCGATAATATTCAATTGATGACAAAAGCAGGAATAATTACACGAGATTCTAACTCTGTAGAAAGTCTTCATCAGTTTGACGTCATTGTTCTATCAACCGGTTTCCATCCATTCAATTTCATGCGTCCGATGAATTTAGTTGGGCGTGATGAATTGCATATAGATGATGCCTGGTCTAAAAAAATATCGACCTATCGATCGTTACTGATCCCCAAATTCCCGAATTTATTTCTAATGTTGGGACCCAATACTCCCATTGGAAACTTTTCAGTCATTGCAATGAGTGAGGTACAAACAAATTATATCATTCAACTCATTCAGCATTGGGAAAATGATCAATTAAAACGCATTGAAGCAAAAGAATTGGCAACAGAAGATTTTAACTATTATATAAAAGCTGGCCTTAAAAATACCAGTTGGGTCGGTGGTTGTAAAAGTTGGTATTTAGATTCAGACGGTACTCCAATTCTTTGGCCTTATACCTGGCAACGCTGGGTTGATGAAATGGAATCTCCCGATTTAAACGACTATATGACCACCGTTGATACTAATACTCAGCTTAAGGTACTTGACCCTCAGCAAAAAAAGATAGCTACTTGGCTGGACAAATTACCTGCCCCATCAAAATTCTCTCCTAAGATGGCTCGTATCAACTATCTATTGCTTGAAAAACTCTTTGGAATTAAAAAGGAGCCTTTAGAGCGCATTGATACGCGAAAAATACAGACCTCCAGCGGTGAACAACTGAAATTGAGAGTCTATTATCCTAATGAGCCATCAACTAGTAAAGAGCCTTCAGCCAGTAAAGAGCCTTCACAACATTCGGCGATGGTTTATTATCATGGTGGTGGCGGTGTCATTGGCAGCATTGAAACTCACGATCACATTTGTCGCTTCTTAGCCACCTATTCAAAGGTAATTATCATATCAGTAGATTATCGTCTCGCTCCCAAATCAAAATTTCCAGCAGCTATCATTGACGCCATTGACTCATGGAATTGGGTCAATGAAAATGCAGCGATGTTAGGACTTGATGAAAATAATATTGGAATCGGTGGTGACAGTGCTGGCGCATACCTTGCGGCAATTGTTGGGTTAAATCATCTTCACAAAGAATTACCCGTTTCTTCAACAATTAAACCAAAATATCAATACTTACTTTACCCAATGACCGACCTGTCTACTGACTTCTCAACGGATCATCGATATGACCAAGGACTGCTACTAACAACTGACTTTATGAAATACTTTGGACGTCACTTTCTCTCTGCTAAAGATGATATTAGAAATCCCCTTATCAGTTTAAATTATGTGACCAATCTGGAGCAATCTCCCAAGACTTATTTACTGACGGTTGAATTTGATCCACTTAATGAACAGGGATGCGAGTTTGCTAACAAATTAGCAGCAGCTAACGTTGCTGTTAATCATGAGCACTTTAATGATTGTATGCATGGATTTATTTCACTGGCGTCTGCCAGTTCCGCTGCATTGAGAGCCTCACATAAAATTGCAAACCGATTATCTGATTTGGCTCGATAATTTTTGAGCTGAAAAATGACCATTACTTAATTTTTAAAATCAAAATCGATTGTTCTGAATGATGGGTAATCTGTACATCGACCGACCTTGATTCATCCATTTCATGGAACCCTGCTAGCGATATGCCAACAAATAAAATTGCGATGCATACTCTTTCTTTAATGATTTTTACTGTACTCATGACAGATTCCTGTTGATAACAATATTCAATTTAAATGTGATATGCCTAGAATATAGCAATCGCTATGCCAACTTTTTAAAAACGAGTAACTCTTTGTTTTTATTGATTATTTAAACCTAAATATGTTTTAAAAAATTATGGATGTGTTCGCTATTGAGGACGGCGGACATTGAAGTGTCCGCATATGAGAAAATTGATTAGGATAAAGTCTTAGGATTTAACTGAGCAGGCAATGATTCTGCTAATTTCAGACATGGTACGACCCGATTGCTGTTGCCATTCGTTAA
>JAUUZN010000004.1 GCA_030589945.1 Gammaproteobacteria bacterium
AACCGTGGATTACAATTCCTCGATTTAATTCAGGAAGGCAACATTGGCTTGATGAAGGCCGTTGATAAATTTGAATACCGTCGAGGTTACAAATTTTCAACCTACGCTACCTGGTGGATCCGTCAGGCGATTACACGTTCGATTGCTGACCAAGCAAGAACTATTCGTATACCAGTGCACATGATTGAAACCATCAACAAGCTAAATAGAATTAGCCGCCAGATGCTTCAAGAAATGGGTCGTGAGCCACAGCCAGATGAACTCGCTATTCGTATGGAAATGCCTGAAGACAAGGTTCGTAAAGTTCTTAAGATTGCTAAAGAGCCTATCTCAATGGAAACTCCCATTGGTGATGACGAAGATTCACATTTAGGTGATTTCATTGAAGACGCCAATATGGATTCTCCAGTAGATGATGCAACGACTGAGTCACTGCAAGAAACTACTCGTGAAATTCTAGGTAGTCTGACAGCGAGAGAAGCGAAGGTGCTTCGTATGCGCTTTGGTATTGATATGAATACCGACCATACACTGGAAGAAGTGGGCAAACAGTTTGATGTAACGCGCGAGCGTATTCGTCAGATTGAAGCGAAGGCACTACGTAAGTTGCGCCACCCTACTCGCTCTGAAAGACTTCGTAGTTTCTTAGACGATAAATAAGATTTAAAAGATAAGTATATTGCAGGGGGTGTTACTTTTCAGTACACTCCTTTTGCTTTTGTAGCAACACATCTCAATATGGCCCCTTAGCTCAGTTGGTTAGAGCATACGACTCATAATCGTCAGGTCCCCCGTTCGAGTCGGGGAGGGGCCACCATTTTACGCTTTCTCATTAGTTTTCATGGACTTAGCGGGTACGGACCCGACGACTCATTGGCTGGAGCGTCCTACTGCGGGATTTTGAGGTCCGAGAGCTTCAAACACCAATTTCATCGGTTTCTAACATGCGGTTGTGAAACTAAGGTCAGCGGAAGGCAGCAAATACTGGCTGGAAATGACAAACAAGGTAAACATTCCAGTTAGTCGTTACCAGGTGGTCGAAGTGAAAGGCTTGCTTATAAGGTTTGGGCCAGGGGTATTGGCAAGTTAAAATATGCATTAGAATACTCTCTAAACAATCGCTTGTGCCGCATCAATCTCTATAATTTATGGATTCCGGGAAGTTGTCCTTGTTGGTTTATATTCAGTATCAACCCCAGTATTTATCAAATGCAATAAAATGTTTAATTGTATTCTGCACATTCAGTCCAAACAAAAGGTCCATTATCTCCTAGTGGACATTCTTCAAAAGTTTTATTAATCTCAACAGTCTGACCAAATTCATCGGTTAATGTAATATTCAAAGTACCACCTGTCCGCGTACTGTACACCTGAGATGTACACTGGACAGTTATTCCGCCAAAAATATCTGAGTTGTAGCTATACCAGCCGAACGATCTTGCCGCCGTTGATGCAGCCGGATTAGTATTGGTAGTACTAATAAGAGTTGTGCCACTTGCAAGACTTTCAACTCTCCAATCGAACCATGCAATTAAGGCATTATCTGTGCACTGCGGTTCTGACATTGTGAATTTAGGAGGTGGTGGGATACCAATATTTACCAGTAAATCCATTCGAGAATATCTTTTAAAATGTGTAATCTTGCTATCAACATTTTCATCCCCAAGAGTTCCGATAAATAGAAATCTTGCTCCTGTAAGTCCATCTCCATTCGCTGTATAGGTGATATCAAAAGTCTTGCTTTCACCCGGTAATATTGGCACGCTTGCATCAGGTGTTAAATTAGAGAGTTCAAAACTACTACTATCTATTCTTGTTCCAATAGAAACCTTCGCATCTGCATTTCCTTTATTATACAGTTCAAATGTTACAGTTTCATATACTCCAGATTGAGGCACTAATGTATAAGGATTAATATTTGACATATTAGCACTTTCATCAAGTGAAGATTCTAACTCCTTTCCTCTTACTCTTAGAACTAATTGTGGGGTGGCTCTTTTAATCTGAACAGAGGCTGTATATTGATTTACAGCACCCGCTTCATCATAGACATTGAATGTATGAGTGTATTCCTTTTCTCCAGTCTGTGAATAGTTACGCTCAAATACAATCTCACCCTGTTCATTGGAATCATATTCAATCATTTCAGGTTCAAGCATACCAGATACACAAGGTGTAAAATCCTCAGTTACAGGATCGATACATTTCAATGTATACGCAACAACCATAGGAGATTCAGGTGCAAAAGTATAACCCTCACATTTATTTGTTTCTGTAGCTGCACAGGTTCCCGGATACCTTTCTATATAATCACCAGATATATTTTCAGCTTCAATATAACCCACACTGCCCCATCCAGATTCTGCTAAATAATCAATACCTATCATATGAAAACTCATATTGATTCTATTACTCACTTCCCATGAAGTTTGGCCCTTGGATTGTTTGATTGTCTGATAGACATCGTCCGCCGTAGTATAAACATCATACAAACTGGTTATTATTTGTGCTTGTGCTATCACTTTGATCAATCTTTCTAGTTGTTTTAAAGCAATATCTTTCAAACAGCCAATTCCAGTACTTTTAATTGAATCAAGAATAAAACCACCAATTTCTAGGGCTGCTGAATCGGTTTTTCCTGCAGTTAAGTAACTTTGAATATTCTGAGAGCTAATAATTTGTGCTGCAATACCATAGGTCTGTTTCGTCGGATCAAACATCTGTACTAGACAAGTTTCTGCGCCCAATGCTTTTCCAAAAACAGGAATGGCCAATTCAAATAACAACGTATAAGCAGTGGCATTTCCATGTAAGTCATTTGCAAAGCGACCTTCAGCATAGCTACCCCAAAAATCATCCGTAGCCGGACCATAAACATAGATCCCATATGTTGTCGTTTCTGGATCATCATCGAGTTTGTCTAGTTCATCTTCAAACTTTGCAGTATCATTCTTTCCTTTGTGAATATAGCTCACATTTCCAGATGGCAATGTAGCCGGACTACCACTATAGGTTTCTGGATCTGGACCAATTGCAATGCCTACCCAACGATTCAATTTATTGGTCACTTCAATTGAAAATAAATCTTCTTTTCCAGCTGTTGTAATATTATCAACTTTTACCTCAATGCCATTGAGTGTCTGTGAGTAGTTAGTTGTAATTTCTCCATCCTCATCCTCATTAACAACAATCACAGCATTTTGAGGCTTTGAAGAGCCAGAAGCCTTTGCGGCTATTTGAGTGCCAATCGGGTTTATCTGGTTAAATAGTGATAATACGGCAGCAGAATACAAGTCTGTAAACTCTTGTGATAACTGATACCAGTCATTATTATTTGACAGATATGTGGATAAATCTGCTACTGACTGAGAGCCATCATAGAAACTCTGGAAAACATCAGACTGGTCATTGTTGAAAATAACAAGGTTTGGAACTAATAACATCAATGCCATTGTTGTGGTATCAGCATTAAGCGTTATTGTTTCATCTCCAACTGTGATATAACCCATCCAGATAATATTATCATCAGCATCATATGCGGTGACTAATCCCTCACCCGTTACTGTTGTTATATCAATACTAGCTATCCCATCTACTACTACAACTTCTCCAAAAGCACCTGAACTGACCATAGCAATATCGACAGTTGATTGTTCAATAATTACAACAACGATAGGCTTCACAGTTATAACAACCGAATGGCTTGCTGTTGCATCTTCATTATCAGTAACGGTAAGCTGAAAAGTAAGGTCTATTGGCGTAGTAGTAATTGGAGCCGTAAATGAAGATTCTGCTGTACATCCATTGTTGATTGATACTGATATACCGGCTGTTTGCGTCCAACTATAGCTTACAATCTCACCGTCGGTATCAGTAGCACTGCCAGATAAGATGACATTAGATTGTTCGTTGACTGTCCGATCATTACCGGCACTTGCAGTAGGATTTTCATTCACAGGATTTATCGTTATAACAACCGAATCGCTTACCGTTGCATCTTCATTATCAGTAACGGTAAGTTGAAAAGTAAGGTCTATTGGCGTAGTAGTAATTGGGGCAGTAAATGAAGATTCTGCTGCACTTCCATTGTTGATTGATACTGATATACCCGCTGTTTGCGTCCATCTATAGCTTGCAATCTCACCGTCGGTATCAGTGGCACTGCCAGATAAGGTGACATTAGATTGTTCATCGACTGTCCGATCATTACCGGCACTTGCAGTAGGATTTGCATTCACAGGATTTATCATTACATCAACTGAATCTATTGCTGTAGCACCATCATTATCAGTCACTGTAAGTTGAAATGTCAGGGCGAGTTGTGTGGTTGTTACCGGGGCATTAAAGGAAGCAGATGCAGCATCAGCACCTGAAAGAGTGACTGCTTCACCTGATGTTTGAGTCCAAGTATAACTGGCGATCGTACCGTCTGAATCTGTCCCACTGCCAGTAAGGCTGACACTGATCTGCTCATCAACATTTTGATCAGCACCAGCACTAGAAATTGGAACAACATTTGTTTGTGGTGTAGGGGACGTACCACCACTGTCACCACTGCCACCCCCTCCACAAGAAACCAGCTGAGTGAGTAATAATAGTGTTAATAATGAGGATGAAAAACCTTTCATTTTATGCCCTTATATTCTTTCTATGACAGCCAGACCTAGGAACAGATTAAAAATTAAGATGAGGGATGATGGGAATTCAAACTAGGAGACTTCATGCATTAGATACATCATCCTTGACATTAATTACTGTCTATTTTTTATTCAATATACTCCTTTGATTAAGTTTGATCAAATCCGCCCCCACCTCCCCCCACCGGTACTGACAAGTTAACTTCTGATAATTGAAAGATCTAAGTAATTCTCAATTCAAACTGCAACTACCTTTTCCCAAGACGCAAAAGCACGATGTCTGAATATTCGATAGTTCTTAGCAGATAATAAATGATGCCCCAGATTGAATAAGTTGTAGACTTCAGCATGAGCACTAAGGAATCTCTGACCCTGCTCCATAGATTTGAACTTCCGCATGCATCTTTCTCTGACTCTGGTCGGCTGATGTGAAAGCTCGGCCTTGTTGTTCGCGTACTGTGATGTATCATGAATTACATCAGGCATTAGTTCTTTGTGTGCCACAGGATAACTACCCATCTTGTCCGTGACTATTTTCCTGGGCTTACCCTGATTCGCTTTCAGAAGCCTTTTGAAGAACCGTTTCGCCGTCTTACTGTCACGCCTTTTCTGAAGGTATACATCGATGACATCACCATCCTGATCCACGGCTCGCCAGAGATAATGCAAGACTCCATTAATCTTGATAAACACTTCATCCAGATAGAATGTATCACCAAATCCCCTGCGCCTTTTCTTCAGACGGTTTGCGTATTCAGGCCCGAACTTATTGCACCAGAGACGGATCGCTTCATAGCTGACCTGAATGCCACGTTCTGAGAGTAAATCTTCAATGTCTCTGTGACTGAGATTAAATCGGTGATAAAGCCATACGGCATGTTGGATGATTTCTGATGGAAATCTGTGACGTTTGTATATATTCATCCATTTAGTATGAACTAATAAAGATTAACTTGTCAGTACCTTAAAGCGGTCATAATCTTAAAATCTATTGTCAGTTAAAACTTTACTTTTATTCATGTATGCAATATATTGCGCAATATACTGCATACATTCAATGAGAAAATAAATAACTTGGAACATCTCAAAAGACTAGGAAGAGGATTTACACCTAAGTTGGCGATGGACTTCGCTTCTCTTATGGAAAAACAAGCTAGGCCTGTGTATAAAAGTATAGGCATTATTTTCCCAGTAATAACATCTTCAACGGTTAATGTTATTGCCCAAAATCAATCGGCATCACTTCTAGATGTTGCCAGGGCACTAGATATACCTCACCAGTTAGCCGCTCAAAGAATAAAAAAACTTTTGAAGTTAAATATCATTTCTACTCATAAAGACATCGAAGATAAAAGAAAAACAAATTACCAATTAACCGAACTTGGTAAAACTCAAAATGATCTTCTAAATCTATACTTAAGCAAAGCAGATAAGGTTTTCTCTGATTTAAATGAAGAAATCGATGTAGATTTTATGGTATTACTTCAACAAGTTAACGAAAGCTTTACCGCTAGAAGCTTATTTCAAAGAATCATTAGCGAGTAATGATAAAATGAAATTGACTCTATATGCAGTAGTTATATTATTAATATCTTCGTCATACGCTAATGATTTTGCGTATCGTGAGACTATTAATACCACAGCTAACATTATTGAACATCAGTTTTATTCAGAAAAAATAGGTCTAAGAGTAGCTAACCAAATTAGACAAGAAAAATTTGTAGAACAGTTTTCAACGGTAAAAAACCAACAAGAATTTACAGATTTATTTTCTAAAGAATTGCGTCGAATATCTGGTGATAATCATATTGGTGTTGTTTATTCCCCAAAAGATGTCAAACGATATAAATTGAGAGAGCAAGCAAAAACAGATATAAATGCTAGAAAAAAAAATAAAATCAATCAAACCAACCAATTGATAGAATCTAAAAAAGCGAACTTTGGTATTCAGGGACTGATAGCGTTAGAGGGAAATATTGGTTACCTTGAAATGAGTTATTTTGATGGGTTTGTTGATGAAAGTGCTCCTGTTTTTCAGTCGGCGATGGAATTCCTTTCTAACTCTCAAGCAATAATACTCGACCTACGAAGAAATGGCGGTGGTAACAGCCGAATATTACCTTTGTTCTTAGGTTATTTCTTAGGTCCTGAGTCAGTACATTTTGGTAATAAAATAGAGCGTTGGAAAAACCAACAAACTAAATTATTTACAAAAACCAATACCCAAGGGACTAGATACTTTGATAAACCTATTTATATATTAACTAGTGGCACAACTTTTAGCCTTGCAGAGCATGTTACATATCACTTGAAAGCCTTTGGCAGAGCGACGGTTGTTGGTGAACGAACATATGGCGGTGGCAAAGCATTTGATCCTGTTGTTTTAAATGACGATTTCTATCTTCGAATACCAAGAATAGAAATGGTTAATACCGTAACTAAGTCAATGTATAAAGAAAGTGAAGGAATTACACCTGATGTACCAGCTACCGCAGAATCTGCTTTTTATGTTGCATATTTGCTTGCTTTAGAAAACTTAAAAACAATGAGTAATGATGAACAGTTAATCCAATACTATACCTGGGTTCAAAGAGTTATATCACCTAAGGTAGATGGGACAAATATTAATTTTTATCTACCATTATTAACTCGCCAGCATAAATTTGATGAGTTTGAGTTTGAAGTTCGTAATAATGAAATGTGGATGTCATTTCGCAACTTGCCATGGGTAAAACTAGTAAATTTAGGCAATGGATTTTTTTACGATGACAGAGCGATTCAACAACAAATCAAAATAAAACAAGTCCATGGAAAGTTTGAGTTGCATGTTCATCGTTTATGGCATGATGCAAGAGTGATTACAGAAAATTAGTGTGAGCTTGCCTAGCTGGTATTGACAAGTTAACTTCTAGAATTTGAAGTTTCCTTGCTCACATTCCATCTCAAGCTGCTGTTATATTTATCCAAGACACACTTGCCCTACTACGCAACATCCGATAATTCTCAGCAGATAACATATGTCGTCCTAGATTAAATAAATTATAGACTTCAGCATGAGCACTAAGGAATCTCTGACCCTGCTCCATAGATTTGAACTTCCGCTTGCATCTTTCCCTGACTCTGGTCGGCTGATGCGATAGTTCAGCTTTGTTGTTGGCGTACTGGGAGGTGTCGTGTATCACTTCAGGCATCAGCTCCTTGTGAGCCACGGGATAACTTCCCATCTTGTCCGTGATGATCTTCCAAGGTTTGCCTCGGTTGCTTTTGAGTAAACACCTGAAGAATCGTTTGGCTGTCTTGCTATCACGCTTTTCCTGAAGATATACATCAACCACATCACCATCTTGATCTACTGCACGCCACAGATAATGTTGGACTCCGTTTATCTTAATGAATACTTCATCAATGAAGAAAGTATCGCCGAATCCTCTGCGCTTTCGCTTCAATCGTCTGGCATATTCTGGTCCAAATTTATTGCACCAAAGACGAATAGATTCATAACTAACCTGAATGCCACGTTCTGACAGCAAGTCTTCAATGTCCCTGTGGCTTAAGTTGAAGCGATGATAAAGCCAGACCGCGTATTGGATAATTTCTGGTGGGAAACGATAACGTTTGTATATGTTCCTTCTCAACTTGTATTACACAATTTATCATTCTTGCAGTGGGTAAACTAATCGCTCTAATCCATTCACCTTAATTTCATAGGTGAGTTGTAGTAATTCCCCTAACTTACCCTCTGGAAAACCTTGAGCCGAAAACCAAACTAGATATGGTTCTGGTAATTCAATAAGACTTTGTCCTACATATTTACCAAAAGGCATTTTCATATTTGCTACTTTTATTAGATTCTGTGGATCAAACATATCAATTCCATTCTTAAATTGCCTCACCCCAATACGTGTAGCTGGCAAAGCGCGGCCCCGGCACATACATTTCATCCAAAGCTTTCATTTCAAAGCCCCCGTTTCTAATAATTTCTGGAATATTCCGGTTTAAATTACACCCGCCGCCAATTTTACCCCACAGCGGATTGATGCGATCTTGCCATTTTCTAACCGCTGCATCAGGAGCCATGCCATGCTCCGAAAACAACAGCTTACCTCCCGGTCTTAACACGCGTCGCATCTCAAGCATGGCGCGTGTGGTATCAGGGATGGTGCACAGGGTATAGGTCAGTACCACCGTATCAACACTGTTCTTTTCCAGCGGAATTTCCTGACCATCCAAACCAATAAAATCTACGACCATCCCTGCGCGGGCAATCTGTTCTGCTGCCATTTTGCACGAACGCTGATTCGGCTCTAATCCAAAAATCATCTCCACGTTATCAGGATTATAATAGGGCATATTCAGCCCCGTACCCATGCCTACCTCTAAAACACGACCCGTGGCATGGGGCACAATTTTTTGCCGCTGCCTACGAACGGGCTTCATACCACAACATAGGTTAATAACATGGGGCAAGATATGATTATCATAAAAGCTCATAAGGTGTCCTATTTTAATAGCTGTTAGTCTCTTGCATTTGAGGGTACTGACAAGTTAACTATTTTTACTCTAAAAAGTGGATATCTTGAGAGATTATCATCACAAATGATGGGTTCAAGTGGGCGCGAACTGTGTTATTTTTCAATATAAAGCTCTATTTGTGTAACATCATCCCATGCGTCAAAGTTAACTTGTCAGTACCCTTCTGTGGGCAATTGGGAGAGTCAGGGAGGGGCCACCATTTTCTTTAAGATTCATTCTAAATAGATAAATCCAATTTACTAATTATTATGTAGTCCATTTATTGTATCTATGGCTTCATCACCATAAAATATTAAGTTTGTATAAATCGGCATCCATAGATGGTGCATTCCAATCCAATGATTTAAATATTCTGCAAGTTCTAATCTAGACTTAAATTTATCTAAAATTTGTTGAATCTCTTTATCACTTAGTAATTGGTCACACTCTGAGATTAATACTTCCAGAAACCCTTCTACACTATGACAATTTTCCCAAAGAACTTTGTGCGCATTATAACTGAGTAACTCCCTTAACAATTGACGATACTTAGGAGTCTTATCAATCGCAGAATAAGTCGTTGCATTAAGCACATAATACTTCTCAATAGATTCCTTTACTTTATTAGATCTTGGCAACCCTAATTTCAACATCTCTTCATAAACATTTGAGTTAGACGGTGAGAACAATGATTGTGATGCTATAAAAAAATCAACTAATAAATTCCAACACTTTGGTTCGCACTCTTGATCAACTTCCAGAAATTCTATTGCTCTCTTTCCAGATTTAACGACTTCTCCCATAAACTCAATTCGATTTCTGGCAAGTACATTATTTGACTCAATTTCATCTTTGAGTTGTTCTAGTAACATACCTTCGTTCTCGTTGAATTGTCTCTGCTCATTCCACTCCGTCACCTGCATCCCGAGAAAGATACCGACCACGACCACGATCACGTCCAGTCCCACGGCGAACCAGTTTTGCTCTTTGATGTGTTGAGTGAAACGTCTGAGGATCATCTTGAGTTCCTTTCATTATTCTTTTGAACAGAATATATCACAGCAAAGCTCAAATTCAGAATCCCAGCTTTTCTGAATCCAAAAATCCGCCCCCACCTCCTACCGGTACTGACAAGTTGAGTACAGACTCCACTGTCAATCTGTATCAAAAGCTGTCTTTATTACTTAGTAATTTTACTAATTCTTAATTCGTACCGATACATAAGAACCGTTCAAGATTTTCCAATTCCCATCTTCTTTAATCAGAGTGAAATAGTCTAAATTATTATTTCTTGGTTCACCATTTATGGTAAAAATTGCATCAGCCCTTACAAAGGCTAACATTCCCTTCTCCACATGGACTGTGAAATTAGAAACAGGTTCTGTATATTTAGTTGGGTTACTTCTAGATTTTAGACGTTCCAAAAATTCCTGAATGGTCATGGTATAAGTATTCCATTTCCCATCTCTTAAAGAAGCGCCTCCTATGTTAGCCTTTTCGCTAAACATTGCCGGTATTGCGTCTAAATCATAATTACCAGCAGCAGTCAGAAATTGCTCCACTAAATTTATTACAGCGGCTTTTTCAGATTCTATATCCAATGTTTCTGTCTGTTGAGCTGAAGTCAAAAAACTGAATGTGAGTGCAATTAAGAGTAGTAGTGTTTTTTTCATTTGAAAACGGTCATGTAATGAAGTTCCTTTCATAGTATATCAACTCGTCGCCAGAAGCTTGTTGATTTGCTTATGTATTGTCTTAACATTGACTACAAATTAACTCCTAAGATGAAAAAAGTCCACTACTCTAGCCCACCTCCCACCACCGGAACCCCGGACACGCAACTCGGACGCCACCCCGAGAAAATTTCCCGAGCAGCCTGCCTCAGGCCTCTGAACCGATCACTCTGTGGAACTTTGGAGAATACCGGAGACTTCGCTTAGGTGGGTGGAGGGGCATTTTCAGAGCTTCAGTTTGAAGTTTCCTTTACGCTGCCGCTTCGTCAGGTCCCCCGTTCGAGTCGGGAGGGGGCCACTCGATTTTTCGATTGTGAATAAATTTTCAGTAACCTAATTTGAGTGATGTAGATTGACTTCATCCTCATCAAGACCAAGAAATCGTGATGCATTATTGTAAAATATATTTCTTTTTTCCTGCTCAGTCAGAAAATCAAAACTTTCCAATTGTTTAATTGAATCTTCAATACCATTGGGCCAGTACATTTGATCGGAGCCAAACATAACGCGCTTAAGCAACCCCATTGTTTTAGCCTTACGAAGAAATTCTTCACCATACATTTTTGGACCAGGATGAGCGATATTGACAAGTTAACTTGTCAGTACCCTTGTCAGCACCCCCGCTATTTCGTTGCCGTTAAATTAACCGCCCTGGATGCATTGCTCTCAACTTTATCGATGCATCTGACCACCAGTTTATTCAACGCATCCTGACTGAATGTCGTGATGTTTGACTTTCTGGAGTGATGCATCAATGCCGATAAGCCCGCACCTAACTCGGATGCGGCAATCGCAGCGAGCAGGCCATCTTTCATCACTTCCACGAAATAAGGGTAAAATAAATGCCCGGTAATGCGCGCATCGCCGCGGCCGACCTGATACTTTCCGCCAATTTTTGGGTCAACCTGTGGCTCATCAAATTCTTCAGCTATTTTTGTAGAATCCTCTGCGTCCAAAGGTAGATGGATCAGGTATTGTTTATTTTCGTATTGATAACAGGTTAATGAGCCACCAGTTGAAAAACCCAGCGCAAATGTCATGCCCGGATGCATGTGCGGATTATGGTTCTTAGTGAATCTTTCGGTGATATTCAGCAGCGCCTCATCCGACATTTCATCCGGAAAGATCGGTGTGCCAAACTTTTCGATCAACTCGTCATCATTTAAACAAACAACGACATCATTGTTACCAATACGCGGCTGGATCGTATCGAAGCCAATACCGGTCGGTACAATAATTTGTGGTCCCAGGTAACTGTTTAAATAACCGGGTGTGATGATCGGGATTCTGTCTGCCCTTCTGAATCTTTTCTTGATTTCATCATCTAGGGTGTCGATGGGCGGGTGCGGTGAAACCAATAAATACGTGCGGCCATGTGCATTACCGTTATAACACTCACGCGGACCCCAAATATTCGTATGCACCTGGACAACGTTCACATCATTAAATATATGGTTATCAATTTCCTGCTGAGCAATCGACGAGCGGTCATCAGGTAACATAATTTTAAACTGCACATCCACCTGCATAGCAGAATAAAGCGCAGTTAGTCCTAGGAAAACATTCGACGTATTACCGCCGGAGTTAGGTGCCGAGACGTTCTCCCTTGAAATGAAATATTCTGAGTGCTCCGGATCATCGAGCGTTAAATAGAACCCGTCTTTATCCTTGGTCACTTTTTCAAGAGGGACCTTGTTGTAACGAAGCTCGGGAATATCTACAAACTCTTTAACGAAATAATCATTAACCGGAACACCGATTCCACGCATTTTTGGCATCAACACAGTTACAACCCCACCTTTTTAATGTCTTCAACTACCGCATTTGATAGTATCTAAATTGGGGCTTTTTCAACCTTAATTGAAAAACCCTGACTTTATATTAGTCTTTTCTTATATAAAAAGCCAGTCAGATCTGAATGTCGGATAGATTGATGCTTCAATAATGAGGGTACTGACAGATTTTGACAAGTTAACTTTTGAAAGTTCAAACGTCCAATCCTTGTTTGTGTTCAGTTAGCAGTTACACTTTCCCAAGACGCAAAGGCACGATCTCTGAACACTCTGTAATTCTTAGCAGAAAGATGATTTCAGATGGAAAACGGTAACGTTTGTATATATTCATACCCAAAGCACTCGCTGCGCTCACGGGGCAAGCTTTCCTCGGATTATGCATTAGCCAGAGTTAACTTGTCAGTACCCGAAATGGGCCTGATGAGCCGAGTTTGGCGCTGATGGGTGATATTTTTTTTAATTAACCATCAAGAATCAATGAAGAAATTTCCTAATTGACGAAATAAGTTCTTTTGCCATTGTTCTCTGAATACGTAGGTCATGAAGAATCTCCTTTCTATGAGTTATGATTTGAGGAACCCACTCCAGCAGTTTCTTATTTTCTCGTAATCGATTTAACACCTTGAGGGCATCTTCTACATTAACTTCAGGCTCCTCATCATAGAAGCCAATATATTGTTCAGGAGCCATAATACCGGCCTTTCTTTCCTGGTATTCAGTCTGTAAATGATACCAAAAAGTATTCCATTGCTTTCCTTCTTCAATGAGACCGTAATATTCCAAAATAGCAGTTCGCAGGCTTTGGTTGCTTATAATATCAAGCCTCCCACTATAAGTTATTTCCTGGTAGCTGTTATTAGAGGGAGGTGGTGCATAGCTGTAGTTAGCCTGCTCTATTGACTTAAGAAAATAAACCGGCTTTCCATGAACTAAAGTCTCTTCAGCAGCAGCATCTATAAGAAATTGAGCCATCTCCTGTCGAGATTCACTCAACAAGATTGCAATATCTAACAATTTAAGGTCTGTCTCAAGATCAGTTATGAAGCGAATTAGATAATCACTCTCCATAGCTTGCTCTTTACGTTCCTCATTCCACTCCGTCACCTGCATGCCGAGAAATATACCGACCACGACCACAATCACATCCAGTCCGACGGCGAACCAGTTTTGCTCTTTGATGTGTTTAGTGAAGCGTCTGAGTATCATGATGTGGGTTCCATTTTAAATGTTCATATCGACAAGTTAACCTTCAAGAGTCTAGGTAGGGTTATTGTTTACCGTTCACAAATTTCATATTGTTCATCCCTGCGGCTGGTAGTATATAATCAGACATTATTTTCATACCTGATAAAGGCATCCGTTTGTTATAAACTCCGGCTGTCATCACAACCATCATATCTAATTCTTTAATAATAAAAATTCGTTGCCCACCATTTCCTATTGCCGCTGGTACATTAAGTATGTGTTCATCAGATGCAAAACGAGGTATCCACCACTGATAACCATATCCAGCTGTCCATCCAGTACTAATATGTGGTGTTATACTACTTTTCACCCAGCTAGGATCAAGAATTTGCTTATTACCCCAACGTCCCTCATTTAAATAAAGTGAGCCGATTTTAGCTACATCACGTGGACGTAATCTCAGGCCAGAAGCATAGGCTAATAACCCATGCTCTGCTGAATGCCATTCAAAATTTTCGATTCCTAAAGGTTTAAATAGCTTTTCAGTGGCTATATCCTTGCCGTCTTTACCATAGCCCTGTTCAATTAAATAACCGAGCAAGGTAGGTAAGCCACCATTGTATTTAAAGACTATTCCGGGTTTATTTTCCAAACTACGGCCTATAACAAAGGCTATTGGGTCAGGACTTTTATCCATTCTAATTTCGTCATTTCCTTGATTTGTATAATCTGTTGGTTCAAACCAAGACAACCCTGTGGTCATTGTTAATATATGATGCAAGGTTAGTTGCGATTTTTCTGGAGATAGTTGTTGATGATATTTTGGCAATAATTTCAATAACCCAGTATCTGTAGAGGGGACTTTTCCTTCAGCTATTCCTATACCCACTAAAGCTGACGTCACGCTTTTGCTTACAGATCGCATGTCATGAAGTACATCAGCATTAAAGTGAATTTTACCTAAACTAGTTCCCCAGTTTTCATCCTCACCACTGAAGTATTTTTCAAGAACTATTTTATTATTTTTGAAGACAAGAATGCTATGAATGTTACTTTTTGGATTTTTGTCAATATAACTTACAAGAGATTGTAGGTGACTGCTATCTAATCCAACTTTGTCTGGTGTGGTAGTTTTCCATTCATTATCAGCTGAGAGCAAATTAAATGAAACTGCCCATAATAGTAATAGTGCAATTTTTATTCTACTTAACTTAAAGAATTGCATACAAAGGTATCCTTGTTTAGGTGTTCATTTCCTTTTGTGAATACATCCTATCAAAGAGTTGATGAATACTCAAAACCCCCACCTCCCACCACCGGAATTCCCGGAAGCAAGTCTCGGCGGCGGCTGAACGGACTGCAGGGGATCAGTCTGGGAATATTGTTGAGGTGGGTGGTGTAAGCAGATTGGGGACCTCAATTTTTGGTTTAACTTGACGCTGTCGTTTCGGTGGACATCTTGTTCGAGTCATGGAGGGGCTACCACTGTTGTCTTTGAAATCAAAGTACTGACAAGTTAACTCAGATGTATGGGATGACCTTACACAAGCTGGCTAGTTTTTTGCTTTATGTACTCAGTACATACCCACTTAAAGCTAATTTTTAGGCTAATGGAAGATCCCCATTACCACATTTTTATGCGAAAATAGTTAACTTGTCAGTACCTACTTAAGCATAACATCAGTACCAAAGTTGACAATAGAGTAATCAAGAATAGAATCTAAATCAGTACTGGCTTTATTTGAAAGACTATACATTATGTCTTTCTTTAACATCATTAAGAATATCTGTCATGCTTCGATCACTGATACCACTTTCCTCACCGGCAATTAAAGCAGAACGTAGTAATTCAATTTTAAGTTTATATTCTTGATCATGACGAATTAACTCTCGTAGATACTCACTGTCATTTCCATAATGACCAGAATCTACTTGTGACTTAATCCATGAGTCCTGTTGTTCAGTGACTGTTATAGTTTTTCGTTGCATTGACATTTTCATTTCTCACCAAATAATATAGTATGAATATATCATATAATTAAAATATCTAATTCTTTAATAAGAAAAAGATGTTGTTGTCTGGAGGGTACTGACAAGTTTGAGAGTAGAATGGAATTGGACTTTTCAATTTGAGAAAGTTAACTTGTCAGTATCATCAGATGTTCTGGACTAATTATATAATTATGACTATTCTACTTATTAAGTATTAACCACAATTGATGACGAAACAGGAGAAAACAATGGTTCAGCACAGGGTTCTTCAACATCACACTATACTCAATACTGCCAAGCTGAATCGCAAGGACAATAGGGCTAGGAAAATATTATCTCTTAATGATCCAGCGATTGATGTAATGACTGACTTTTCGCAAACAATACCAATATCTGTTTCTGCTCAAGCCCCCATAGATGATACCAATAGCAGAATGATTAATTATGGAATAAGGTTGTTATTTGTTAATGGTGCGGAGAATAAATTAGTCGGCTTGATCACCGCATCTGATTTGTTAGGTGAAAAACCTATGCAGTATATCTCTGAGCATGGTGGTAAACATGCAGATATTGTCACTAGAGATATCATGACACACATCGAAAACATTGAAGTCCTTTTTGTATCCGATGTTGAAAAAGCCACAGTAGGAGATATTGTGGCCACAGTTAAAGAAATGGGTCGACAGCACCTGCTTGTTGTTTCCCAAGAAGATGATGGCAAAACTGAAACCATTAGAGGTATTTTTTCCACCAGCAGAATTGCCAAACAGCTTGGAATCACCATTGAACTCTACGATAAAGCCAATACATTCACTGAGTTCCTGGAAGCAATATCTCCAAACTAAATTGAATTCAGGATATTGACAAGTTAACTTCCGAAAGTTCAAATGATTAAAACTTTATATTGCCATTTTTACAACATTTCAGTTCAATAGTTTCTGAAGGTTTTGAAGACTTATTAATTGAGTTTTAATCCATCCAATTATTTCGCTTCGTCTTCCATAATTACTAATTATCTTATTTCTTACAGTTGTATTTCCTTTTATTCCATTAAGATCACATTCAACGACATGTTCCTCTTTAGGAGTTAGTTTTCTTTTAAATAACTCGGCATGATGATCTACCAAATTTGCTGCATCTCGGAATATAATACTAATATTTTTATCAAATAACCTTGACTGATCTTGGAATGCTATTAGAGAATTTCTTAATTTACGAGAACTTACGATATCAATTTAATAGGATACTGTTTGTTTAATTGCTACTGTGAATAAAGAAAATGGAATGAAAATTGAGTTGACAATGAAACTTTGACTCTTACTTAAAGAGGCTCCAGCAAGATAAGCTACAAGAATATATCCACTGACAACCGTAAGATATAAACTCATACCAGCCATCGCATACGCTATATAGCTGCCTAGTATATCGGCTAACTCATAATGTGACATAATTAGTTCCTTTTAAATTGTTTTTCAAGTGCTCCTCAGCATACAGATAATATTTGATGTTATATAGCCATACAGGCTTCCGCTATAGGCTCAAAGGAGGGTATTGAGATGTATCGTGAATTGTCTCTGGTATTAGCTCTCGGTGCGCCACTCGATAACTCCCCAGTTTATCTGTGACGATCTTATTGACCCACAGCCCGATAGACTCGTAGCTAATCGTGATGCCTCGTTCAGCTAGTAGATCTTCAACATCTCTGTGGCTTAGATTGAATCGATGACACAATCAGACAGCGTGAAGCTTTCCCTGAACTATGCATTAGTCAGATTAAACTTGTCAGCACCCTTTTCTGGGGAAAGCTACAAGAGCTCCTACTCTGGTACGGTCTCACCAGAACCCCCAAGTTCAGCAGGGAAATCTCTAAGCTTAGGAAGACCATCCCGCATTGGCAATACGGTTTCTGCATAATTGACATGGACACCAGGTTCAAACTTTAATGAAGGAATAGTGGCTGCATAAACATCAACTAGCCCTAGCGGCGGATGTGCCGACATAACATGTCCGCCACAAACTGTACAATATTGTCGCAAACTGTTCTCTGTCTTTTCATAGCTAGCTAATTTTTCAGCACCTTTTATTACCTTTACAGCCTCAGGCTTCCACAAAGTAAATGCATTCACAGGTCCAGCTGACCATGAACGACAAGATTTACAGTGGCAATAACCCATGCCTTCCGGGGACCCTTCAACCTCTATTTCTATTGCATTACAAAAACAACTTCCTCTATGTGTATCTGACATTTGTCTATCTCCCAAAATAATAGTTTCAAACGCTCATTAGTATGAACAAAGACAAACGAGCGTTAACTGAAATTCTAATTTAACCGCTGCTTCAACAGGCACCATCAAATGTACTGAGTAATATTGGTGATAGTTGTTGAAAATCACCAAATTCTTATATCCAATAATTATTAATTGAAACCCTTATTAGGACAAAAACAAGATATATAAAATATAAACTATATTTATTCAAAGTGCAAAATCACCATTTTATGGGTTTTTATTATCTTGGTTTGCAATCAAATATTTGGCTCTATCGATCTGGTCAACGGTATTGACAAGTTAACTTCCGAGAATTCAAATACTCAATCCTCGCGAATCCTCAAATAGCCACTACACTTTCCCAAGAAAGCTTGCCCCGTGAAACGTTTTGGGTACCACATGCTGGATGATTTCAGGTGGGAAGCGATAACGTATGTATATATTCATACCTGAATTATGCTTTATTTGAAGTTAACTTGTCAGTACCGGTTTGCACTATGGACAAAAAAAGATTTCTAGGAAAGATTAAAGCTAGCTGGTGATTAATCGGACTATTTTATCGACCTTGGCAGTGATGTGTTTTGGTGCTGTTTCAATGAATGTTGCATTGCGATCTTCCATATCCAATGATTTCAATTGATATACCAATATGGCCCCCGCTGTTGCCATGGTATCTTCCATGGGTACTTCTAATGCAGATCCACGAATCGTATTCGTGATTGGTGCGACAATAGCAAATCCAGTATGTTCATTAAATTGCTTTCTGGATATTACCAATGCAGGTCTAGTATTCATTATTTCTTTACCTGCTGATGGATTGAAATTTAATCTGACGATATCTCCCTTATCTGGTACAAACATTTAAATCAATTCCTCACCCATTGGGCCTGCATTCATCCATTCACGATCTTCATCTGTCATAACAAGTAATTCCTTGGGGCTACCAGCTAACAGGCTATCCAATGTCATTTCTTCTGTGATTGGTGTTAACTTAATGCCAGTTACAGTGGTTACACACTCCAGTTCATCCCCTTCTTGAAGATTTAAATGTTCGAGGCTGTACTTGGGTATGCTGATGATTCTTGCACCACCAGACTTACGAATTGTGACTTTATTAGTTACTGCTTGCATGATGTTCTCCTATTGATTATACAAAAGTATAACAATATATATTATAAATTACAACATATTATACAATAGTATAACTAATCTGAATTGCGTTATCTCAATTCGTATTAAATTAAACCATCTCCACAGAAAATTTTAAATGTAAACGCCCCTACTGGCACTTAGCAGAACAAACTCAATAATTCATTAATGACAGCTATTCGAACAAAACGGGCACTTGAACTAGAAATTCTAATCTGGCAGATTAAATTCGAGTAACTTCAAATAAATTTGGACATGTCCATACTTTATTACTTAATTTACCAACACAGATTTACATGCAACATCGCTCGGTTTCCAGAAGTCAGGAACTGGATTATCCCCACCACACATAATACTCAAGAACTGTTTCTGTTGCTCATTCTGTTTTTGTTTCTGTGCAGTCATCATTGGTGCAAAATCTGGATCATTTCGCAATTCTCTGAGAAAAGCCTGAAATGTCGGGACATAGAAGCCTAGACTAACTGTCTTTTGAAGTTCTGCAAGACCTCGCTCACGATTCCCGATTAAGTAGTGCGCATATCCTAGCCCGAGATAGTCTGGAGCTACGTCTATACCGCCTTGACGCTTTTGTTCTATTCTCTCATCCAATTGTCTTACCAGATCGTGAGCACCATCCATATCTCCTACAGCGATCTTTGCTGCAATCCATGAAGTTGAGGGGCGATATCTGTCAACATTTTCTGACATTGACATTTGCTTTTCAAAGGTGAAATTTGCAGCTTCCAGATCACCGATATAAGTCTGAATATCACCAATGATCCAGAGGTTACCTAAGGTTGGATCCTTTTCGTATCTTGCACTCGCTCTTTCAAGTGCCTCAGCATTTCTGCCTAGGACCACGTATATACGAAGGTTTCTATCACCTGAATTACCAATAGTTAATGCTTCTTCAGGGAGGCTAAGATCCTCAGAAACAATTCGTCTCGCCCAATAGTTACTTCGGTTAGGCTCGAGGGACAAATAGTGTATTAGGGCTATTGCATTATCTGCCCAGCGACCTTGTCTAGTGGCGAGTGTCGCAGTGGCATTTAGAGCCCAAGATGGTGTAATTTTCATCAACCGATCAATTATTTTCTGCGCCTCTTGAAAACGATCCTGGTAGGTATACGAATTTGCGATATTATAGAGTAGTACATTATCTAGTGGCGCCACCTTAATACCCGCTTCCAGGGTTTTGTGACGTTCGACAAAATCTCCTCTAGTACTTTGAAGGCCTGCCATAGATACATAAACAGGTCCGTAACTCGGATTTAGTTCCAATGTTTTTTCTAGGTAAGGTATAACATCATCGTAGTCTGTGCCGAATATGCTTGCTTGAGCAGATAGCATCCGCCCCATGGCCCAATTTGTTTCCCAAGCATTCGGAGACAACGAATATGCCTTTTCAGCATATGGTTTCGCTATCTCAAACTGTTCATTTCGATTGTAACCATCGAATCCACCCAGATATAAATGCGATATAGCAAGTCGTGCATGTGCTTCAGCATAACCTAGTTCTATTTGAATCGAACGCTCGAAATCGCTAATGGCACTCTCGACAGATTCCTTGGTTCGTTGTTCAAAGTTATATACACCTAGCAGATATTGGTTATAAGCCTCAGAATTGATTGAGGTTTGAGAGGTGTTTTCAGTTTCGTAAGCAAAACCGAGAATTTTAGCAAGCACTTTGGCAATTGATGCTGAGACTTCATCCTGCACAGCAAACGTATCCTCTAATTTTCTGTCATAAGTTTGCGACCAAAGGTGTCGGTCAGACTGCGCCTCAATCAACTGAGCTGTAATACGCACACTATTACTGGACTTTCGAACAGAGCCTTCAAGAACATATTTTACACCCAGCTCTTTTGCCACTTCCGATATTTTAATGTCCTTGCCTTTATAATAGAATGCCGATGAGCGAGAGGTGACATGTAACTTCGGAATTTTAGCAAGCACGTTTAGAATTTCTTCAGAAATGCCGTCTGAGAAATATTCCTGCTCCTTGTCAGATGACATATTCACAAAAGATAGTACTGCGATAGATGAGCCTTCTACTTCCTGAACGGCTTCTTTAGGTGATTCAGCCTGTGTTGCAGTGTCGTTAGCGTTCCTCTCATAAATAAAGTAACCAAGTGCAACCACTAGCAGGCCAATGATTGCGAAATCAAGTTTGCGTCCTGTGTGCGATGTGATGGAATCTTCAGGCGTTATCTCTGATTCTTTTTTGATGCCTTGAGGTGTTATCTCAAATGCCCAGGCGAAGAAGATAGCTACAGGAAAACCCAGAGCCATTATTATGGTCACGAACTGATTAGTCCACTCAGGAAAACCAAACTGAGGAAAGACCGTATCACTTACCTGAATCACCACCCACGCAAGAACAATATAGGCTACACCTACTTTGAATACATTGCGTCTTTTGAGTTCAGTGAAGAATGAATCAGCCAAAGATATTCCCTAACTTTGATTATTTTTTTTCCGTTGAAAGGTAATGTACTTTGAATGAAGGTATATATCAAATGCATAGGCTGGTTTCCAAATCTCACACTCTGAATCCCACCACCAGAATCCCGAAAATCTGCCATCACCACGGCGGGGGACATCACAGATCAAAGTGTTCTCTCAGATCCCGAGCAGTTCCCTTGTGCTCCAGAGTTGGTATCTCGTGAAACATCTGAGGATCATATTTTACCCTCTATTTCTGGCTCATTTAGCTTCAAAGCAATCTGATTCCTCAGTGTTAGAATTTTTTCATATGAAGAAGTATGAAAATTTGTATAAAGACTAAGCAATTGATGCACATTGTGACTAATCAAAAGAAATTTCCTATCTCTCTTAAGTTCATCAAAATTGTAATCTACGGACTTTTTGTTCATTGGATTATAAGTTCGGTGGATGAAATATCTGTGATAGTCTACTTTAAATGGTTCATACCGAATATTAACCCTCTCTAGAGTTTTCTCACTTCGTTCAAAAAACTTAATAAGCTCTATAACAGAATTTCGTACCATTGGATCTGATATTGTAGCCAACGATTGGTGATAGTATAAATATTCAACAATCTTTGATATTTCTTTAGCCGCCGGAAGTTAAGTTGACAATATCCCGTCAGTACCCTTGAAATAGATTGAACTTAGTTAAAATGCTCTGGAGCATCCATACTCTTGTGCAAAATTCGTATGATTAGAATGTCTTTGCTTATTTTTTTATAAAATACTAAATGCGAACGGTGTTCAAAGCACAAGTAATCTGAACGGATATGCTCAATCTCTCTTCCTAAATCGGGATTTTCATCGAGAGTTTCAAAACATTTTTCCATTGATTGATGGTACTTAAACATAATATCACTACCAAAGTTGATAATAGTGTAGTCAAGAATAGAATCTAAATCAGCACTGGCTTGATTTGAAAGACTATACATTTACTCGATGTCTTTTTTTAGCATCATTCAGAATATCTGTCATGCTTCGTTCACTGATTCCACTTTGCTCACCTGCAATTAATGCCGAGCGAATTAATTCTACTTTATTTTTATATTCTTGATCATGACGAATTAATTCTCGTAAATACTCACTATCATTTCCATAGTTCCCAGACTCTACTTGTGACTTAATCCATGAGTTTTGTTGTTCAGTAACGGTTATAGTTTTTCGTTGCATGGTCATTTCTCCTAAAACTCTAAAGTATGATTATATCATACTCTTGTTATTAATATACTCTCTCAACATGAGTCATACCCAAAGCACTCGCGATGCTCGCGGGGCACACTGTAATCGGCAGGTCCCTGTTCGAATCAGGGAGGGGCCACCATTTGTTCTTTTAGTTCTTCGGCTTGCGAGGATCCTCCGATTTATGGAATGGAGCGCCTACTGCTTGGATTGGCTCTACCCTATTAATGATGTAGAGCTCGATTTTATACATCAAGGGGTAAATAAATCAGTTGATCCTTCGTTGCATTTAATGCTGTTCTCACTGTAGATAATTCTTCATCAGTGGCTTTGGGAGCAAAAACTTTAATCTGCTTGAACACTTGATGGGAAGTATCGACACCAGTGCCATCTCGACATTCTGTGCCTTGAATCGAGTCACCATTCTTGTCACCACGTGTGCGGCTAATTATATTTGAACAATTACTCAGTACTTCAAGCTCAGAATGAGCATCCACATCTGTAGATTCGAGAAAAATTAGTTTTCCACCAAAGTAGGCCTGATTGCCGTTTAGTTTGAATGGTAAAATTTTATCTTTGAGCATATCGAACGATTGTGAGTTCCCTTTGAGCTTGCATATAACTTCATCGAATAGATAAATGCCCTCCTTAAGTTCAACAGAAGCAAATGCATTAGATTTAAATATGAGCTTTCCGCGTGTACTTTTGTCTTGAGACATTAGTTCTATTTCTAGAGAGTCACAACCCAAATTACTGGATACCTGCAAAATATAGGTTGCTCTAGTGGAGTTTACTGGGTTGGCTAATGCTGTAGAAAATCCGAATATGATCATTAATACAATTAGAGTAGTTCGATGCATCATTATTCCTCAAATAATTAGTATTCACGCTATGATGTTACAAATGATTGTATTGAAGACTAATCCATTTCCTTAACACTTACTATTAATTCAAACTCAAGTTCAGATATTAACAAGGGTACTGACAGATAAACGACTTCTACCAGATAGCACCTAAATGTGCCACGGTTTCTGCTGCGCGTAAAGCTCCTTTTTTTAGTGAAGCCTGGATATCTTTATTAGTACTGTATTGGCTTAAAAAAGCTGCTGCAAAACTATCTCCTGCCCCAGTAGTATCTACAACTTTATGTACCGACTCTGCAGATTGATGGTATTCATCATCATCAAAAAAAGCAATGCTGCCCTCTGCACCAAGTGTAATTACAAAAAGTTTATTATATTTATTGGCTATATTTTTTAGATCAGAAATAAGTTTTTCCTGAGATTGATCTAGCCCGAAAAATCCAATGTTAAATTTTTCAATAGATGATTCAATCAAATCGATCGATGGGTGTTCTGCAAAGTCTGCAAAATCAACAGCCCTCAAACCATCACTGGGGCAGTTCAATACTGAGAAAAACATTTCTTCAATTTGTTGGAAATGTACGGCCATTAACAAGTCAGAATTTATAATTAGCTCCTGTTCCTCTTCGCCCATTCTAAAATTGACAAGAGAACCAGCTTCATAATTAGCTAACACTTTTTCGCCATTTTCCTCAATATAAATTTCTTGTATCGGTGTAGCTTCGACGCATCTGGAAATGTGGAGTTCTAAATTTTGTCGTTCCAGCTGAGTAATTATGCGATTGGCATTAGCGTCAACACCCAGAGCAGTAACAACATGAATCTCCCAGTCTAAGGAAAATTGATTACGAGCATGATAGGCAAAGTTTAGAGTGATGCCACCGGGTAAATCTTTATTGGTTTTTGAACCTTTATTCAAATAACGATCAATTCCACAATCACCAACACAGACTATTTTCATTAGAGTAAAGCATTCCTTATTTTAACTAAGGCTAATGCTTCTTCTGCATTAATCTGATCATTTTGAATTAGTGAAGTACCAACAATGGCACCATCACAAGCAGCTAATAACTCACTTGCATTTTCTTTACTACAACCACTACCAATTAAAACAGGCAAAGAACCCACCACTTTTTTTACTTTCTCCAAACACTGGACAGAAGGTGCCTGTCCTGTTTCATCGCCGGTTATAATAATAGCATCTGCTCCAGCTTGAAATGCCAGTTCAGCAGATTTTTCTAGGCTTCGCTTTATCGTCATGGTGGCATACTTAACCTGTATGTCAGCAAAAATGAGTACCTTTTCAGCTTTAATCCTTTTTCTGTACTTTAGTAACCCCGCTGCATCAATTACCATGTCGCCATAACCTTCACGGAACATCGGATCAATAAAGTAGTCTGTTCTAATAAATCGAGCTCCCGTAGCATTGGCCACTGCCAGTGAGGCCTGCGGGTCATTGAGTAAAATCTCACATCCCGTTATACAGTTCTTAGTGGCAGATCTAACAACATTCGTTATCTGGGTCATTGCTGTGGTAACTTCCGGTGTTGCCAGAAGTTGATGAGGACGATCATATTCATTTTCTACTAACAGACCGTCTATTCCAGATTTCTCACATACGTCAGTATCAATCAGTGCTTTTGATATCAGGGTATCAATACCGGGATAACCAGCATAACCGGGCAATGGTGGTAAATGAATCACCCCTATCAAAGGCTTAGGGTTTAAGAATATATCACTAAACTTAGTCATGCTTTTCTCTCTAGTGCCCAATAAACAGGAACACCTGCAAAGGTTAATAAAATGCCAATCAAACTTTCTGTTGGGTAATAAATAATACTAGCAATCATAAATACACTGACTACCGAAATATAGACAATTGGTAATAAAGGATAGAGTGGCGAACGATAACAACCTGGTCTTGAAAGTGCTGGGCGTAAGCGGAAAATTGAACCTACCATTAACATATTAATACACTGGAAAGGTACGACAAAGAAAGTAACAATTCTCGAAAATGATCCAAAAAAACTCAGTGCAAGAATAGCAATAATTGAACCCATTATAATAGCACCTGCAGGAACTCCGCTCTTTGGTGAAAGATAACTAAGCGAATTGAATATCCACGCAAAGGGTGTTGCTGAAGCCGCTTGTTGATACTCACATGCTGCAGCATAATAAAGTCTCGGTATTGTCATGATCAATCCACCTAAAGCTCCAAAAATTGAGATCAAGATAAAGATATTTAAAAATAGACTACCCGAGGCACCAAAGGAAAGTTCAGCAATTGTTGCCGCCACTGTTTCTGGTTCCAGTTTCATTTGCTCCAGTGTCATCACTTGCAGAAAAGCATAGTTAACCAAAAGGTATATTAGCGTGATGGCCATCACACCGATTCCCATAGCTAATGGAAAATTTCGATTCGGATCTTTTACCTCACCTGCGACATTAGATGCATCAATCCAGCCATCATAGGTGAACAAAACAATTGCAACACCAGCACCCACAAATTGAAAGACAGCAAGCCAATTGTATTCAAGTGATTGTATCTTAGGTTCTACTACAGCTACTGGTTCTGCAAAAAATAAAGCACCAATAATAATAGTTAGTAATCCTGTTACTTTAATCAGTGTAAGGACAACTTGAGCCCTCCCTCCAATCTCGACACCTCGTAGATTAACCAAAGCAAAAAAAGCTATTGCCAAACAAGCCCATAGCATAGGATTAAAAGCGATAGGAGAAGCACCCAATACACGAGTAGCAAATTCACCAAACAATATTGCAATGCCAGCAATAGCTCCTGGGCCGCTAATCAATATCATAATCCAGGCTTGCATAAAAGCTACAAAAGGGCCAAAGGCTTCACGAAGAGCGTGATAGGTAGCACCAGACTCCGGCTTTAGGGAGGCTATTTCTGCTAGTGTCAAAGCTCCACAAAGAGTAATTAAACCGCACAATCCCCAAAAAAAATAGACTTGCCAATTGTGCTCAGCCACTACTGCCAACTGTCCGGGAGTAAAAAATATTCCAGAGCCAATCATATCACCCATGACAATGGCAAGTACCACCGACAATCCTAGTTTTCTTTGCATTCATTTTCCTTGCTTAAGGTATTGTACATTTATCTAAACTTGTCGAAGAAGATTTACCGTTAATACCGTCATAAGGGTACTGTCAACTTAACTTCAGGCATGGATCATATCACTGATGAAAACTTATAAACGTTATCGTTACGGTAGTTCAATCGAGGTTTTTCTTAAATCGCAACGATGCCAGCGCTAGCCCAATAATACTAAATACCATTAACCACACCATATCATAAGTCATATTAATCACTTCAACATCACGCAAAACTACACCTCTTATTAATCTCATAAAATGAGTAGCAGGCAGCACCTCGGCGATATATTGAGCCGCCATTGGCATTCCTTCATAAGGGAACATGAATCCTGATAACAAGATTGATGGCAGCAATACAAATAATGTTAATTGCATCGATTGTAACTGGTTCTGAGCAACTGTCGATATCACTAAGCCAAGAGTTAGACTGGCGATGATGAAAAGTAGAGTCGCAGCTGCAATTTGCCACAATCCCCCATTAATCGGTACGTTGAAAACACCATAACCAATGGCGAGGATAATGGCCACTTGAAGCATTCCAATAAAAATATAGGGGATTATTTTACCTATCATCAGTTCAAGAGAATGAATGGGAGTGTTGATGAGTAATTCTAGATTACCCCTTTCACGCTCTCGAACAATAGCGGCAGAGGTAAACATTATCATTGTCATGGTGAGTATCACACCGATTAACCCAGGTACAATATTGACTGCTGTTCTTTGCTCTGGATTATAAAGCAGTGCGACTTCAAAGGTAGCTGTATTTCTGTTTGCAGGCTTATCGAGTAACTCAGTAAGAGGCATGTTGCCTAGGCTTCTTATTGCTGCTGCTACCATGGTATCGGAGCCATCGGCTATCCACTGCGCTATCGGTCGACTAGTTTCTTCATCACTTGATGGTGGCAAGCCTAATCCTATCGTTCTATGCCGTACTAGACGGTTATCCACATCATGAGGAATCACTAATACGGCTCTAACCTCAGATTTGGCGATAGCTGAATTGGCAGATTTCACATCATCATAGCGATGTGTAAATGCAACAACCTGAGTAGCTGTAATCGTCTGTACCAATGCGCGACTTAACCCACTATTACTGTGATCAACTAATCCCACAGGGATATCACGTATGTTTGTATTAATCGCATAGCCAAACATCAATAACTGGATCAGTGGGATCATGACAATCATGCGAAGAGTCATTCTATCTCGTTTTAACTGAATGAGTTCTTTATTGTAAACAGCTTGAATACGAATCAACGAATTCATTGTCGACCACTCCCAGTACAGGTTACAAATACATCCTCTAAACTGGGTCGGACATTGATCAGTTGGTTTTTACTAAAATCACTGTGTTGCTGTAATAAAAAATTAATCGGCTCTTGTATCTTATCGTCAATAAGTACGCGCAAACGTGAACCTAACTGGGCGGCACTAATAACCTCATTTAGTAAAAGTAGTTTCTTTTTTAATTCACGTAATCCCTCTGCTTCTACTTCTACAACGTTTGCACCCATCTGCGACATCAATTCATCGGGAGTACCATCGACACGTTTAATTCCCGATTCCAAAATGGCAAGTTTATGGCAGCGTTCAGCTTCATCCATGTAATGAGTTGATACTAGGATGGTGGTGCCTTGATCGCACAGGTCAAACAATTTTTCCCAAAAGTCTCTTCGATTTTCAGGATCAACCGCCGATGTCGGTTCATCTAAAAAGAGTAGATCAGGTTTATGAATTGTCGCCGCGGCTAGACCTAATCGTTGTTTTTGTCCGCCACTCATACTACCTGCTAACTGAGATGATAATTCATTCAAGCTGTAAACTGATAATAGCTCGGTGATCCTTTGATGTTGTTGTTTTGCTGACAAGCCATATATTTTCGCAATAAATCTGAGGTTTTCGCTTACCGTTAAATCGTCATATAAGGAAAATTTTTGCGTCATGTAACCAATGCGTAACCGTAACTTTTCAGCATCTTTAGGAAGTTGGTATCCAAGCACATTAATAGAGCCTGAACTGGGCTTAAGCAAACCTGTTAGTAGGCGAATAGCCGTTGTTTTTCCGCAACCATTAGGCCCAAGAAAACCATAAATTTGGCTTTTTTCAACCGCGAGATCAAGATTATCAATCGCCTTCAAATCTCCAAAATATCGGCTTAACTTATTTGCACGAATTGCAAACTGCATTGTCTCAGTCACACTCATGGCAATTCAATTTGTGCCGGTATTCCATTAGGTAAATCTGCTGCCTCATCGGACAATTGCACTTCGGCCAAATACATCAATCGAGCTCGTTCCTGTTGGTTCAGTGCGTAATATGGCGTGAACGCTGGTTCCGTAGATATCCATCGTACCTTGCCATTAAATGGCTTTTCTAGACCATCAACATGAACAATAAGTAGATCCCCTGTCTTGATCTTAACTCGGTAGGGTTCCGGGACATAAATTCTAGCAAAGGGGGACGTACCAGCAAGCACGATTGCTAATGGGCTACCCATGGTAACTCTTTCTCCGAGATTCCAAGGAAGATTATCCAGGATTCCATCTCTAGTAGCGCGAATAGTTAAATCGGCTAGTTTTTTATTCTCTCCATCAAGCATCGCTCTTGCAGCATCAAGCTGAGCTTCAGCCATCCGTAGATCTTCGTCTCTTGTACCTTTAATAAGTTCATGCAACTTTTCGTTAGCAAAGGTCAATCCTGCTCTATCTGAATCACGTGCTGCAAGCGCTAGATCCAAATTAGCTTTACTACTTAAATCGAGTTTGGCAGTATCTTGTTGTCTGCGATAACTTGCTTCACTTTGAATTAATCTTGCCTTTACACCCGCAACATTTGCTCGAAGTGCGGAGATCTCTTCTTCGCGAGCTCCTTTGCGTAGTTTGTCCAGATTTGCTTCTAACTGTGCGACACTGGCCTTCGCCTGAAGTACCATAGATTTTTGATGAGTATCATCCAAACGAACTAACACAGTGCCTTTTATAACTTTACTACCAGCCAAAACAGGTAGCGCAACAACCACTTCATTTATCGTTGCAGTATGCGCAATTCTATCTCGCTCTAGAGTCCCTAGTGCAAATTTTTCAGCGGATTTGTCACAAGCAGAAATTGATAATAAAAGCAGTAAGATAATGGCAAAACGCATTGTAAATTCCCTCTTAATGTTTGCATCTCACGAGTATACTTGAATAAAATATTAAATTGAGAAATTGATCCACCTTTCTTCTCTATGTATCTATCAAAAAAGAAGAAAATTATTGCTCCTGATATAAAGAGTACTGTCATAGGTACAAGAGGCATTACCTCCATACCTTTCGGTACTAAAACAAAGGCTACAGCAGCAATTATAATTCCTCCGCCAAATGCAATTGAAGTGTGAATTATTTCTTGTTTGACAAAACCTTGACGAAAATACACCTCAAATAGTTTTGAAAATAATCCTCCAAGAAATACCGTGATCCCAGATAAGGATGAGTAGAATATTATTTTAGATAAATCATCCATTTGTATTCCTGCTAACGCTCTGAGTAAACGGGTGTAGCTCAACTTCTAAAATGCTCAATCTGAGGCTACGGTCACATATATGATAACAGAAGGAACACATCAGAGAGTTGCTACTAAGTATTTAGCTGCTCTAGAAGGTGCAGTGGCAGTTTGAGATTAAAAATAACTTGATTTGTTCGGTTTAGAATTTTAACTTGTTGGTACCCATTTGAAGAGTCATAATGTTTTATGCTGTCGATTAGAGATATTCCACATAGAAAATATCTGCTTATTCTTGCAATTCTGTTTATTGTTGAATTTATTGTTCTTGCAATAAAGCCACATGATCGTGCTGATTGGGCCCTTGAAAATGTATTGGTCATACCTTTTGTATTACTAATGATACTTTCCTATAAACATCTGCTTTTCTCAAGAGTGTCATATACTTTAATTTTTCTATTTTTGATTCTCCATGAAATTGGCTCTCATTATACTTATTCGAAAGTACCATACGATAACTGGTTCATATCATTAACAGGTACTAGCTTAAATGAAATTATGGATTGGGAAAGAAACAATTTTGACCGAATAGTACATTTTTTATATGGCCTATTACTGGCCTATCCTATTCGAGAATTCTATTTCAGGGTTGCCGACGCTGATGGCTTTTGGGGATATTTCCTACCTCTTGATTTAACATTATCAACCTCTGCCCTTTTTGAATTAATTGAATGGGGTGCCGCTGAATTTTATGGTGGAAACTTGGGTGCTGCTTATCTGGGTACACAGGGCGATATCTGGGATGCCCAGAAAGACATGGCTCTAGCAGGCCTTGGAGCCTTAATAGCAATGCTAATTACTTTAGCAATTAATCTATATTTGCAAAAAGATTTTGCAAAGGAATGGTCTAAAAGCCTTGAAATTAAACATCTACAACCATTGGGAGAAGATGAACTGGCTCGAATGCTGGACGATACAGAGCAATAAATATACTGCCATTTACTATTCCCTAAAAAAATCAAACCTCAAGATAATTGCATTCCTATTAAACCGATGCATACCAGAGATCCTATTAAAGGAATCCATATTGGATAACATACAGCTCCTTCACAATAGGGATGACGACGTTTTATAACCACTAGTGCAATATTCACCAATGTATAAATAATTAGCATGATAAGACTAGTGAGTTTTGCCAGTGTAATTAATGGTAACCACAATGCGAAAATTAAAATAGCTATGGCTACAAGTGCAGTAGCAATTAATGGGGTTTGCGTGACTCGATTTACAGAAGCAAGTACTTTGGGGGCCATTTTTTGCATACCCATGCCATAGATAACCCGTGAAGCCATAATGAGTTGCACAAGCGCACCATTAATAACTGCCACTAGACTGATTAATCCTATCATTGTAGGAGAGTATCCTGCATGGGCGACCATATCTGCAAGTGGAGCTTCGCTAGTGGAGAGTTGATCTATGGGCATTGTATGTACTGCCATTCCTACGACTGCAATATAGAGAAAGGTTGAAAGTAGCACTGATAAAATAATTGCTCTGGGAACAGTGCGGCGCGGATTTTTTACTTCCTCTGCAACATTGGCCATATCCTCAAACCCTATAAACGCATAGAAAGCAAGGAATCCCCCTAGGGCGATTGCAGAAATACTACCCGCATCAGGCAGTGCAAATATAGTTTCCCATGAGTTGACCACTTCGTTGTTATAGCCTGTATATAACACAAAAAACAAGCCGCCGACTTCCAGTAGTGTAATAGCCATGATCAGGATAGCCGTTTGAGTAATACCCCATGCTGCTATGATTGATAAGAATGCTATCAGCCCACTGATAACTAACCAGCGAGGTACATCTACAAAGATTTGTAAATAACCAACAAAGCCATTTGCCATTGTTGCTGCAGAAATTATTCCGGTAAAGATAACAAGCAAGCCAACGAGCCTAGATAGGTTTTTTTTGTGCCAAGCTACTTCGACATAAATGGCCGCCGCGGCGCTTTTTGGAAATCTAGAAACTAGCTCTGCATAACTAAATGCAGTAAATATTGCAATAATACCAGCGAGCAAAAAAGAGAAAGGTGCGTATATGCCTGCTTCTCCTGCGACCTTACCGATTAGTACATAAATCCCCGCGCCAATGATCGTGCCCAAGCCATAAAAAGTAAGCATGGTTAGAGAAAGTGAGCGTTTTAAGGGTATTGATCCTGTAATGTTATTCCCCAATATCGCAAATTAAAATTATTAAACGGCATATTATCTCTGTCTAATAAATGCTGAACTTCGTTGCCTTATGTGGTCGCAACTCATTATGTCATTATAGTTTCTTGGGTAGATAGCTGCGTATTTCTTCTAATGAGTCATGAGTAATATTTTTTGAAATTTCACCTTGAACTTTTTTATAAGTGGTTTCGGATAGTTTTTTCCGTAATAAACCTAAAAATCTGGGAGAGGAAATTATATAAAGTGCATCAAATCGCATTTTATTATTAGCCTTTTCAATGGCCTCAGCAACCACATGTGCAAATTGATTTTGATGCTGGTGTTTTATTGCATGATGTTCACTAACACCATGAGAAGAAGTATTACCTTTACCATCACGTTGACTACCGATTTTGTCAGATACAAGATCTTGATCTCGCAAACGAACCGTCGTTTCTAGCAAGGTTTCAATTTCAGTCAAGATATTATCATCATGATGTGATTCAAAAATCCTTGCACAGCTACTATTTGCAACAATGATAAGAGTTCGGGACATTATTACTTCTCCTGTATTAACATTAACTCAGTCTATCAATGGCTACCTTGTCTTCTTTGTTGGATTTCAGAAAAGGTTTTTCTTCTTCATATCAATTATTTATCTCATGTGAATAAATACCACACTCAGCTGTGAGCTTCTTTGATCTAAATCATGGATGCTTGATTCACTATATAGCTATTTCATTAAACAACAATCAACACTTTTATTGATCTAGGTCTAATCAGAATAGACAAATTAGCTGGGTTATTACGTTTTGCTTGGTTAAAATAGTCAGCCAGTTAAATCGTTAAGGAGTTAGTTTATAATGCAAAGTATTACTGCGTGGATGACAAAAAATCATCGAGATTGTGATGACATCTTTGTTGAATTCGAAAACAATATTGTAACCAATAATTGGCCCGAATTATCAAAAAATTGGAAGTTGTTTTCTGATAAGTTGAATGTTCATTTTGAGATGGAAGAATCTATATTATTTCCAGCATTTGAAACAGCAACGGGCATGATTGCAGGTCCAACCATGGTTATGCGATCTGAACATGAACAGATCCGTAACTTGATTAATGAAATTGATACCGCACTTGCAGCTCAAGATGCCGATCAGTGCCAAGGTGTTGCTGAGACCTTAATGATGATGATCCAACAGCACAATATGAAAGAAGAACAAATGCTCTACCCAATGACTGACCAACATGTCAATGTTGAACAAACACTCAGCTCAATGCAGTCAATTAACTAGCAGAGACTGAAAATGGAACAGATTGAACTAGATGTAAGTGAATTGCCCGCACCAGAGCCATTTGACAAAATAATGCGAGCTCTTGAACTGATGACACAAAATAATTCAGGAGCATCCTACTTAAAAGTAGAGCATAGAAAACAACCATTACTACTCTATAAGCCACTAGCAAAACTTGGCTATCAATTTCATGTTCAAGCGGGGGAAAGACAGCCTTTTGAAATATACATTTGGCCTTCTGTGCAACCACCTCCTTGTGAATTTCAATCACCCAATATTGCTGCCGATTTTGAAAAGTTATCAAATCATTCAATCGACCAATGTAGTGATTGTTAAATGAATCTGCGAAGACTATCTTTTGATTCTATGCCACCATTTGAAGTGCCATTTCGATTTTTTATTACCGCACCAGTGTTCGCAATCATTGTCAGTTGCTTATTTTTGTTTGCAGAACCACTCGAACTATCGTCTCGTTGGACAAATTTAATATTAGCAACCACACACGGCCTTACTTTAGGATTCATGTTGATGGTAATGATTGGAGCTTTATTTCAAATACTACCCGTGATACTTGGCGTATCTATGCCAAAGGCAAAACAGCTTTCAAAGTTTGTTCATTTCTTTCTAGTGATAGGAATTGTGAGCCTGATGTTTGGGCTCTATTTAACAAGCTATTTACTACTAATTATTTCTACAATGACCTTGGCAATTTCCATTGCGGCATTCTTACTCGGTCTAATATCTTGCATACCAGCTATGCGAAATACTTCGAGCAGTTGGGCCATTCGTTTAGCAGTCGTCAGTCTATTCATTACGGTTATCTTTGGTATATCATTTTCTGTCGGTTGGATTAATCCAGAATGGTTTACCAACTATCGTTTCTTCACTAACATCCATTTGCTTTGGGGATTCATCGGCTGGACATTTTTGTTAGTGATGGGCGTTAGCTTTCGGATAATACCGATGTTTTATGTCACGCCCGACTACCCTAAATTTGTCAGTCATTTATTACCTATTATTATCTTTACTGAATTAATAATGGTTAGCTTTGTAACTATTGACTCTGTATTTAGCTTCACATTATTAATACTTCTGACGATAACAACCAGTATCTATCCTGCTTACACTCTCTACCTGATTAGTCAAAGAAAACGTAAAGCCAAAGATGTCACAATCTTATTCTGGAAAACGGCCATGATAGGTTTTTTAATTTCAGCTGGATTATTTCTAGTCATTATTTTTTATGATGGTTCTTATTTGAAGCGGCTAGAAATGATACTGGCGGGCACTTTGCTATTTGGATATGCCATCGCACTGATAACCGGCATGTTATTAAAAATAGTACCTTTCTTAGTTTGGCTCAACTTGCAACAGAGCTGGATAAAACATCCATCAAGAAAAATGCCGCTCAATAATATGCAACAGGTGATCCCATTTAACATTGCTAAACGACAATATATTTTATTTATAACTATGTATTTATTTTTGATAATTTCATTAGCCGGCTTCCAATCTTTATGGATGATTAAAACGACTGCATTAATGATGCTTGCCAACTTCAGCTATTTATTTTATAACTTAATTAAGGCATATCAGTTATATCAAAAGCTAGCTGTTCAACTTAGCTAAGCCCCAATAGCCCAATAGCTAGCCGATAATCTTCGGTATCGATTTAATAAGCAGATTGGTTACTTTTTCAGCATTCTCTTTGAATACTTCCAGAATAGCGTCCCAGCTTACCGGTTCCTCATCCTCTTTCCAGCAATCGTAGTCGGTACTCATTGCAACTGCAGCGTACGGAATCCCAGCTTCGTTGGCTAGAGCAACTTCGGTCGCAACAGACATGTTAATCACATCTGCTCCCCACATCATGAACATTTTTGACTCGGCTTTAGTTGAAAAGCGCGGCCCTTCAATCGTGATTACTGTTCCCGTTTTGTGATAGTCAAACTCAAATTCAGCACATGTTTCATTGAGGATATTGCGCAGTTCTGCATTAAACGGTTCAGCCATTGGAGTATGGACAGGGTTGTGCGGTTCAAACTCTTCAAAAAAAGTCATTTTGCGTTGTTTGGTAAAGTCGATGAACTGATCGAGTATAACCAGGTGTCCGCGTCCTATCTCTTCCCGAAGCGATCCAACAGCAGTGGTTGCAAGTATATGTGTACATCCTGCTTCTTTAAGCGCATAGATATTGGCGCGGTAGTTTACCTGTGTCGGTGGTTGTGTATGTTCACGTCCGTGTCGCCCAAGCAGTACCACATCAACGCCGCCAATTGTTCCACACTTTAAAGGTGAAGAAGGATTCCCGTATGGTGTTGTCACAGTCTGATCCAATGGGTTCTCAAAAATGCTTGGATTATCTAAACCGCTTCCCCCAATAATTCCGATTTTAGCCATTGTTGTCCTCTTTGAATTTGTTAAATGTTTCAAATATTAATGAATATGTTTTATCAACATCAGGCCCATACGCGATGATTCCTTCATCATGCCCGGCTGTTGCAAAAATGCCTGATGGTTTATCTGATGCTTTTACCAGTTTTTCTATTTCAAATGCTATCTCCGGCGTCCCAAATGCAACCGACTCCGGGGTTCTGTTATAGTCATTTTCAAGCATGTAGTCGAACAGTTCCCGTGAGTGAATATGAATGACGCAGTTGACCAACGGCTGCGCTCTATAAACTGACCCGTGACTCATCGATTCCGATGAAGCTCTGATCGGGCCAGTACAATACAGCTCATTGGTACCAATATTGAATGAATCAACCAGACAATAGTCTTCGGATGAAAGTATTTGCTTTGCCCCTGTGGCAGTTCCACTGATAACAAAGGTCTCTTGATTTTCAGATCTGACACTCAGGTTACCATAACCAATCCCGTTATCATAAACGCCGATCAAACCCAGTTCATGCAGCTTTGTTCGAGTGTTATTCAGATGCTTCAATTCACTATGCACTTGAGCTGGAGCGTCGGTCAGGTGAATATCAAATTTTATATATCCTTCGTCAATCACGTGTTGGTACCCTCCGGGAAGAGATCCATTATACCCTCTTCGCTGGCATCACAAATACCGCGTTCGCAGATCAATTTTGTCACCAAACGGGCTGGGGTTACATCAAACCCGTAGTTTTTCGCATCGGTAATTTCCGGGCAAAGCAGCACTTCCTCAATCGAGCCGTCATCGGTTTTACCAACCATATAACGCACTTCGCGTGCATCACGCTCTTCTATAGGGATCTCTTTAACACCATCGCGCATCTTAAAATCAAAAGTTGATGAAGGTAGTGCCACATAGAAAGGTACACCGTTATCTTTTGCCGCCAGTGCTTTCAGGTAAGTACCAATCTTGTTTGCCACATCTCCCTGACGCGTTGTCCGATCTGTCCCTACAATAACCATATCCACCATACCGTGCTGCATCAAATGTCCTCCGGCGTTGTCTACGATCAGGTGATGATCAACACCGTGTTTTCCCAATTCCCAGGCAGTAAGGCTTGCCCCCTGATTGCGTGGACGAGTCTCATCAACCCAAACATGCACTTTTATTCCGGCATCGTGCGCAGCATAGATTGGAGCTGTTGCAGAACCGTAGTCAACGAATGCGAGCCAGCCGGCATTGCAGTGGGTTAGAATGTTGACCGGTTCGCCGTTCTTGTGTTTACTTATCTCTTCGATAATGCTCTTGCCATGTTCTCCTAAACGACGACAAAACTCCGCATCTTCATCGGCAATATCACATGCCGTCTGGTACGCTATAACAATCTTCTCGCTAACTGTTGATCCTCCATCAATCGCTTTAAGCTGACGGTTGACCGCCCACGCAAGGTTTGAGGCCGTTGGACGTGTCGCCTTGAGTATCTCTGCTGATTCTTTCAGATAAGAATCAAACCCGCCATCTGGTGCTGTTAGCGCGGCAATATACATCCCGTACCCTGCTGTCGCCCCGATAAGCCCGGCTCCACGTACATACATGTCTTTAATCGCAGCGCTGAAGTCTTTTACAGTCTTCAGATCGACTGCCTCAAATTTATGTGGGAGCTTCTGTTGGTCAATTATCTGAATTGTTGATTTCTCGCCTTCTTTGACCCAGATTGTCCGGAAGTGTTTACCGTCTACGTTCATAGCTCATCCTTTGAATAATTATGTTTTAGTTCCTGTAGTATCTGTCAACTTGTCCGTACTGGGACATTATAGCAAAGAGCATGACAGAATATGAAAAATCAAAGGCCAAAACAATAGCGAATGATTGGTATGAATCACACCGAAGAACGGGGTACTGACTGCTTTCGTCACTTATGAGTCATTTGAATTACAATGATTCTTGCCTGTTTTTGTTTAATTTCAGACTTTATGTAACCAAGATAATTACCTTCAAATGTTACGCCTTGTATTTCATGGTTTTAACACCACATATTTATGACTAACTAATTCCAAGAGATAAACAAATGCATCATTTTTCAATTGTAACTCTATTAATATGCAGTTTATTCACAAGTGCGGCATTGGCCGATAAAGATAAGAACAATATAGATTATGTTTCCGTTGGTCCTGTTCCTAAAGACAAAATGGAAGAAATAAAACAAACTGTTGAAACACATAGCAGTAACATAATTAAGAACTTCCAAGTGACTAATATGCCTTACGTAACTGTAAAAATCTGGCAAAATCGTGATGCATTTGAACTCGAATATGGAGATAACGCGGAATATGTACAAGGCTACGTAGTCCAAAGCTCATGGGAAGCTAGATTTTTTAATGGTCTTCCTGAATTAGGTTTAGGCGTTGTGCATGAATATACTCACTTAGTAACACTCGCACTAAACCCAAGCTTCGATAATAATCCTCGTTGGTTATGGGAGGCTACCGCTATTTATGAGTCTGGTCGCCCACCAGTTCCTAATATATCCAACTTGAAATGTTTCTCAAAAGAGTACTACCCGAGCATAGAGAGCTTGAATCAACACCCTTTCAATATCTACAAACTAGGCTACTTTTTGACTGACTTCATTGTGTCAAAATGGGGGCAAGATAGTTTAGTCAAGCTAGTGAAGTCAAATGGCAACATTAAAGTAATTCTGAACATTTCTGTCAATGATTTTGAAAAAATGTGGCTTTCATTTTTACAAGATAAGTACAATCTTAGTTATAGTGAGACAGCGGATATAGATTGCTAGTTATTTTTTTACTAGGAACGATATTGACGGTACTAACAAGTTAACTTCTGAAAATTAAAATGTCCAATACTTGTGAATTATAGACCTCGCGAAGCTTGCACCGTGAAACGTTTTGGGTATGGTAATGTAGTTGATGTTTTCCTTAAGGAAAGACGTGATGTTATGATAGCGCATATGAAATTCAACTTAGGACTCTATGAAAACTCCTAAACAAATCCAGCCACTTGTTCATGATGGACTGGTGGATGAAGTCATCCAACAACTGATGAGTGGTAAAGAAGCAACCGTCTATAAGGTACGTTGCGGTACCAAAATACGTTGTGCAAAAGTCTACAAAGAAGTCAATAAACGCGGCTTTAAACAAGCGGTGTTGTATCAGGAGGGACGTAAGGTACGCAACAGTCGCCGCGCCAGAGCAATTGAAAAAGGCTCAAAGTACGGTCGCGACCAACAAGAAGATGCTTGGCAAAATACCGAAGTCGACGCACTCTATAAACTAGCCAATGCTGGAGTAAGAGTTCCGAAACCCTATGGCTGCTTCGATGGTGTTTTGCTGATGGAGTTAATCACCGATGAAGATGGAAACGTTGCTCCACGGCTAAATGATATTTCTATGTCGACTGAACAGGCTTTGGAAGACCACGGGGTTGTTATTAAATATATCGTAATGATGCTTTGTGCCGGCATAATTCATGGCGACTTGTCTCAATTTAATGTACTGGTCGATGAATATGGACCAGTGATTATTGATCTACCTCAGGCGGTTGATGCCGCTGGCAATAACAGTGCCCAAAGCATGCTAATGAGAGATGTAAACAACATGACAGCATACTATGCACAGTATGCTCCAGAATTGTCTGCTACCCAATATGGGAAAGAAATCTGGGCATTATATGAGAAAGGCAAACTTCTTCCTGAGATCAAACTAACAGGTAAGTTTGCAGAAACAACAAAATCCATAGATATCGAACCTGTTTTATTGGAAATTCAAGCGGCTTTCCTCGCCGAGCAAGAGAGACAAGAAAGGATGAATTCCATTGATGAACCAGAGCAAGATTGAGATGAATAGTAAAGTCATATCCAACACGAGTCCTAATAAACTTTTATAAATTTTGTGTATCCCAGAGTAATTTGGCATAACGTTCCATCGGAATGTTCATTTCCTCTTGCAACCACTTTCCTTTAGTAAGTAGTTCTTTTCTTTTTATCAAGGGGATGTCGTTTTTGAATGCGAGTACAATCGTGTTTCCACTTTTCACATTGAAACTGAGTAGTCGGTTTTCAAATTCGAGCGCGAGTAATTCATCTAATTCATCTCGTGATTTAAGTGCTGTATTCCAAATATTGAGCACGAGAACACCTTGTTTGTTGAGTGCACTTTTACAATCACGCAAGTAGGATGATTTTATTTGTTTCGGCTCCATGCCTTTCGAGTTGTATAGATCTGAAAAGATAATATCGCTTTTTATGTCGGTGTATTTTATGTAGTTCACAGCATCGTCTATGTGTATGAAGAGGCGCTCTGTGTCGGGTAAGTAAAAATATTCTTTTGCTGCCTTAGCCACTGCTTCACGGTATTCAACCGCGTGTACATTCAACTTGGAGAAACTACTAAGCAGGTTCTTTGCCATTGAGCCAGCACCTAGCCCCATGATGGTGGCCGTTTTTACTCTGGGGATAAACAATAAACCTGCCATCATAGCCTGAGTGTAGCCAAGATCTAATCCATTAATGTCATTCAGTTTCATGCAACTTTGATAGATTTTTCCATCAAAGCTGAGGATACGACTGGTCCTTGTTTGGTAAACATAAATTGGGCCGTACTCATCTGTTGTTGATGAGATACAGGTACCATTGATATCCATGGTATTATAAATACCTCTTAAATACGTTTATACAACAGGTGGGAAATATCATGAGCAAAGGACAAGACAGTAAAAAAAACACTAAAAAGAAACCGCTATTAACGGCAAAAGAAAAGAAAGCTGCAAAGAAGGCTAAGAAAGCCGGTAAGTAAACACGAAATGGCCATCGAGTTTTTCCGATGGCCTTAATCCAAACTTGGTAGCAATTTAATATTAAAGAGCTACGATGTTCTCTGCTTGAGGACCTTTTTGGCCAGCAGTAACAGTAAATTCAACTCTTTGACCTTCAACAAGAGTTTTAAAGCCGTCGCCAGCAATCGCGCTGAAATGTGCAAAAGCGTCAGGTCCGTTTTCTTGCTCGATGAAACCAAAACCTTTAGATTCGTTGAACCATTTAACTGTACCAGTAGTAGTATTAGACATAATGTGTATCCTATTTAAATAAGTAAATTAATAACCATAAAGTAGGTTATTTGTTTGGCTGGAAGTGTTGCAAAAACTTATGAAACAGGACGAGGTACAACAATTGGAACTTCGAAATGGTGTGCATAAATATAAGACGTACTTTCTAGCTGTGCGAATTATATACAGTCCGGGGGAACTGTCAATGACTATTTTAGATAACTAATACATTTGGCATATAGAAATTATAGTGCCCCAACCGACTTTACATCGAGTGTTGTCCTATCGTATGGATGCTTTAACAGGTACTGACAAGTTAACTTCAGAGTATTCAAAGGTCCGTTCCGGATACGTAGGTAACACTTTTGCTAAAAATTCATTCCTTCAACTACTTGATGTCAGCGCACTTCCATTTAATAGTCTGTTTTCAAGGGTAAAGCAAATAGAAAACTGATGGTAATAGAATGTTTTTGACTCTAAACAAGGTTTTAATTAGTATAAATAGACCCTAGTAAGCATCACGTACATATTTTTTGGGGATTATAGATACAAGTTTGAAGCTCATAAATTCTTATTCTCATCACATTTCAGGAGTTGCATATGTCAATTCTAAACAAAAGTTCGAAGGGGATGTTTAGGCTTCCTCTATATATTTTGGCACTGTTTCAGTTAGGGTGCGCTACGACAACAATCAACTTCCCAGACGGTACACGCACTATCGGAGAAGTGGCTCATGTACTAACCAGACAGGAAATCCTTACTGGGGATATTGATGAATACGTAGACAACCACAACAAACAACAAATTAAAATGCCATGGCTTTACGAGAATTTACTGAAACAAGGCTTAAAGGATGAAGAAATAGTTGACGGAATGATCGTCCTTAACAGAGTTATGTATAGCAGATTCAACGTCACTTCTGGAATCGTGCGTCAGTCCGTCAATATCGCTGAGGTTACAGATGACCTAACGATAAAAGAAGGAAATATTGTGGAAGTTGAAAGGATTGATAATCGAGCAGTAATTGTTCGTATCAGATATAAGAACTTGACGGTTGGGCAGTGTGAGTATCATATTCGAGACCGAGGATCTGTCAGCCAAGTCTTTGACGCACTTAACCCCATAGGAGGGCCTGCCGAAGCATCGTTGTATTGTCCAGAAATCGAGAAGGAAGGCTGGTACCCAGTTGAGACTACGATGGGAACACAATGGTTTAGTAAGCCTCCGCAGGAATAGAATCTATAGTATTTTTTCATTGGCTGGCTGGCTGCTTTAGCATTTTGGAAGAGACTTTCGATAATTATAGCCTGGATGCCTCAAATCGGCCAGAAGTGGTCTGTCGCGTAGGCCACCATTTGAAAACAAACGCGCAACACCCCTAGGGCGTCTATTTTGGCAGGTAGGGTTCGAATCGCGTCCACCATGTTTGATGGTCGATAATCGGAATGAGGATCAACGCCATACCCTTGGATTCCATCGAGCTACCTACAATTAGAGCTCCATCGCTCACCTTAGAGAATCGCTGCTTTACTCGCGAAATTCCAATTGACGCTAAACCATGCGGGTTTGCTTGGTCAGCGAACTGACCATTTTCACATGGGAAGGAATTTTCGTACACCAGGTTAGAGTCAATCCAATATCCAACCTGAACTTCACTATTAGCGCCGTGTTCTATGCTGATATGCGTCAATGCAACGACTGATGGAAATGCCTCGGTATAATCCTCAAAGTAGCCTCCCAGATATGCTTCCTTTCTCTGAGTCCCTTCAACCCGTTCGCCCAAGTTCCTATAAGTCCCAGCTAGCTCAGGACATGAAGACTTGGCAACTGATTCAACGGGCTCCCAATTGTTCGGATAAGGCGTAAGGGAGCTACAGGCAACCAACAGAGTACATTGAAGCACCAAAATCAGCGGTCCTGATATTCGGCTCACGTCACTCATGCAATACATTTGTTGAACCAATAGTTCATCGAAATCCCCCGTGTCTTGAATCGTCTAAACGGACGCTTTGGGTCTAATTGAGGCTACCACATTATTCGATTCAATGTCACAAACTCGAACAAAACTGACTCAATCGATGATGGCCTCAGGATTCCAGATGATTTTGACAAGTTAACTTGTCAGTACCCTCCTCTATTTAGATACGGTTTTAATCCAGAATCATGTACCCTTTGGTATAAGAATAATAAATAGTGACAAAAGTAACCAATGAAGAAAGAAATTCATCTATTAAGAGGCATCAAAATCTGGGGTGTCGCTGCTATAAGTTTAAACAGTATGATCGGTGCGGGAATTTTTGCTCTACCTGCTGCAATTGCGGTAAGTGCAGGCGTATTAAGTCCTTGGTTGTTTCTACTTATTGGTTTAATGTTCATCTCAATTGTTTTGGTATTTGCTGAATTAAGCAGCCATTTCAAAGGTTCGGGTGGGCCTGCTGAATATACGAGAGAATCGTTTGGACCAATGGCTGGATTTGGGACTGGCTGGTTACTTTTTCTATCACGAATGATAGCAGCTGCCGCAAACTCAAATGTCATGGTGATGTATCTCGGTAAGATGGTTCCTTGGTTAGCTGATGGACCCGGGCGAATATTATTCATAACCCTAATGATTTTTAGTATAACTTGGTCAAATGTTCGCGGTGTAAAAGATGGTGTTAAAACACTTGGCATATTAACTTTTTTTAAAGTGATACCTTTGTTGCTGTTGATCCTGCTGGGACTCCCATATGTAACCCCTGATATCCTGTTACCACAAAGCTTGCCAACCATAGAAGATTTTGATGGGATATCGTTGCTGATCATTTATGCCTATGCTGGTTTTGAAGCAGCTTCATTTACTGCGGGTGAAACTAAAGATGCTCAAAAAACAGTTCCTAAAGCCCTACTCAGAACAATTCTTGCAACAGGAATATTGTATTTTATGATCATGTTGGTTTTTATAGCGGTTTTGCCTGAATATACATCAGAATCAACGTTAGTTGATGTTGGACAAAAGCTTGCAGGGCCTCTTGGTGCTTTTGTCATTACCCTGACAGCGGTGTTTTCAATTGGTGGAAATATTGCTGCAACGATTCTTACGGCACCGAGAATCACCTATGCGATGTCTGAACAACAATTATTACCCACATGGTTTTCTAATGTTCATCATAAATACTTAACGCCGAATCACTCCATTTGGTTTATCGGCATAATGATTTTAATATTTGCTTTGTCTGGTAGTTTTATCTGGTTAGCAGCAGCAAGCTCTTTGGCTCGATTGATCGCATATCTTTTATGTGCAGCAGCAATTCCAGTTATCAGAAAAAAAAGTGATGCGACAGGTCAAAAGATTGGATTTCGATTGCCCTTTGGCTATACGATCCCTCTTTTTGCAGCAGTAATGTGTATTTGGATGGCGATGCATGCAAATGAAAAATCTTGGATTACAGTCACTGCTCTCTCTGCGATTGGTCTATTGTTGTATTGGTATGAGTCTCGAAAGATCATTCAATAGAAAATAGATGCTACAAGATACTCTTTGCAAGAGAACTTAATCTGACATTGACAAATGTACTGCTAATAGAGATATAGATCAATTCCATACAAACGTTGTTATCACTGGTAGGTGTCAGGGTACTGACAAGTTAATTTGTCTGTACCAACTAGAGTGCATCAACTGATAGAGTTAATCCTTTGAGGTGTGAAACTGGTTGAGAATAAATAATTCCATCACCATCACCAACAATATCAAGATCTAACATAATTTTTTCTACCATGCTATCAACCTCTTTGCTTAATACAATGAACATTAAATTGACGTCGGTATTAGCACTATGTAATCGATTATAAAAATTCGTCATTTCCATTAATCCCATACCATGAGCTTCAGTAATAGTTACACCTGTTGCTCCGGCTTCTTTGGCAGCAAGCAAGGCTTTTTCTTCTTTATCTTTGGGAACAATTACATGGACTGTTGAAAACTGTGCCTTATAAGAGTGTCTCACATCTGATTCATGAACTTTTACTGTAGAAAGTTTCATGTTGCTTGCATCGGCCATAGCATACCGAAGTTCTCCCAACTTTATATCTAATAACTCTTGCCTACCTTTGGTGCCTAATTTATCTACCACTATTCCATAGGTCAGAACAGAAATAATAGGATATAAAGAAGCAAATGCAATTAGGCCGAAACCATCAATTAAGGGGTCTCTACCGGCAATATTTGTAGCAAGCCCCAAACCTAACGCGGCAACCAGTGGTACGGTTACAGTTGATGTCGTGACACCTCCACTATCATAAGCAATTGGTACAATATATTTAGGAGCCATAAATGTTAGAAATATCACTGATAGATAACCAATAACAATGTAATAAACAATTTCTCCGCCATTAACAATACGATAAGAACCTAGCCCGATACCAATTGCGACGCCAAATGCGACAAATATTCGAAGAATAAAATCATTTACGCGTTCATCACTTATTTCTTTAGCTTTCTTTGCTATGGCTATCAATGATGGTTCTGCCATGGTTGTTGAAAAACCAATGCAAAAGGCGAAGGCATAAATAATAAAGTTGTTATTTTCTTGTGTTAGCTGAAATGCCATTGATTCACCTAGGGTGAATAGGCCCATTTCTAACCCTAAAACAAATGCATATAGTCCAACTATTACCAGCCCAAAACCAATCATCACTTCTCTTAAATTATCCACTTTCTTTTTAAGAACAACATATTGAAAAAAGAAGATTACTCCTAAGATTGGCAAAACATCAAAGAAAATATTTAGAATGCCATTGAACATATCTGCAAGATTAAACTCAAAACCTGAAGCTGTTGAAGTACCTAGTTGGTGACTAATTGGGCCAACCAATTCCACTACTTCTACAAATTCGTAGACATAAATTCCGTAAAATTGAACAAAGATCATTGGCGTTAATGATGCAAAAGCGATTAAACCAAAGCCATCAAGTATTGGATTTCTGCCTTCAATTGTTGAGGCTAAACCAATACCAAGAGCTGCAACCAGAGGCACAGTAATGGTTGATGTGGTGACTCCACCCAAATCATAGGCAAGGCCAACAATTTCTGGAGGCGCAAAGGTTGTTGCAGCTACCACAAGAACATAACCAGTAATAATATAGTACTGAATAAGATGACCCTTGATAATTCTCCAAACACCAATCACTATTCCAATACCGACGGAAAGGGCTACCACTATTCTCAATGTAAAAGAGTCAATTCGACCGTTGCTGACAAAGGATGCTTTATCGGCAATAACCAATAAGGCAGGTTCTGCAACCGTCGTTCCAAAACCGATCATAAAAGTAAACAAAATAATCCAATGCGTAGAACCTTTATGAGCAAAATCTCTTGCTAAGCCCTCTCCTACGGGGAAAATTCCAACCTCTAAACCGAGTAAAAATATAGCCAAACCAACGCCTACAATGAGTAATCCTAAGGCTGTACTTTGCCATCCAACCGGTATGGTTTGGATAATAGCCAATTGAAAAAAAAGGATAACCAAAATAATTGGCATCAAATCTCGAAACGATTCTTTTAATAAGGTTATAAATGAAGAAATTGTTAACACAAATGCACCTTTATTGTTTTTACTTTAGTTTATCCTAGAGAGGTCAACCTGCGACCCTTTTTGACAATCTAGCTCGTATTGACAACTTAACTTCTGAAGACCCAAATGTCCAACCTTTGTAACCTCTCAATCAGAGCAGTTACATTTTCACAAGAAGGCTTGCCCCAAAGCTCCCTAATTGTTAGTGTTTGATAAATAAACCGAATAACAGTACATTGTCTCTGAAGAAGCTATGAAATAATCAAAACATAGGATGTCGCATTGGTTAATTCCCTGTATACAGAACTCAAACGACGAAACGTTTTTAGAGTAGGAGCAGCTTACCTTGCTGGTTCCTGGTTGTTCGTTGAAGTTGCAGGAACTCTTTTAACCGTGTTTAATTATGACGATTCTGCCATGCGCTTATTAGTCATAATACTTGCAATCGGTTTTATACCCGTTTTAATATTTTCTTGGGTCTATGAACTGACGACCGATGGGTTTGTTAAAGAATCTGAAGTTGTTCTCAATAATCTCTCCTCTATCAATTTAAATCAAAAACTAGATTATTTAATCATCGGATTACTGGTGATAGGTATGGGGTATTTCATCTGGGAAAGTCGCTTTGAAGATGTGGAATCATCTCAAACTGAAAGAACATCAATTGCTGTCTTGGCTTTTGATGACATGAGTCCAGATAAAGACCAGGAATATTTCTCCGATGGTATTTCTGAGGAAATCCTTAATGTGCTGGCAAAAATTCCCAGGCTACATGTGACATCAAGATCATCTGCATTTTCTTTTAAAGGTAATAAAATAATCACTTCTGAAGTTGCATCCAAGCTTGGTGTTAAAAATATACTTGAAGGCAGTGTTAGAAAAGCAGGAAATCGAATACGTATTACTGCCCAGTTAATTGAAGCCCCTTCTGATAAGCACCTCTGGTCTGAAACTTATGACAGAGAGTTAAACGTAGATAATATCTTTGATATACAGGATGAAATTTCTGCTGCCATTGTTCAAGCATTAAAAATTAAATTGAAGCTAGACACAAAAGTCGCATCCACAAAAATCATGGTTGTTAATCTTGATGCTCACAATGAATATTTACAAGGACGATTTTTCATTGAAAAACGCACACGAGCAACAATAGAAAAAGCATTGGCACACTTCAATAAATCGATTGAACTTGCACCTGAATATGCACCAGCCTGGATGGGGAAAGCTTGGGCAACTATATTCCTAAAAGGTCGAACCACATCTGGTGAGATGACTTATGAAAGAGCGCTAACAGCTATTAAAAAGTCATTACTGCTTGACCCTGAATTACCTGAGGCACATGCCATTATGGGTCTTATAGTAAGCAACAAGAATAAAGAAAAAGCCATTGCACATTATGAAAGAGCAATCGAATTAAATCCCAATTATGCTGATGTCTATTCATGGCTATCAATTTCTACCCAAGACCCCAAAAAGCAACTCGCATTACTAAAGCGGGCTGTAAAACTAAATCCCATGTCATTAGTTGTCAATTATAATTACAGTACTCTGCTTATTTCATTTGGAAGGTTTGAAGAAACTGAAACAGTCGCTGCGCACATGATGTCAATCGAGGCATCCCATCGTTTCCCTTACATTATATACGGAAACCTTCGACATACTCAGGGTAAAATTGGTGAGGCTGCATTTTATTACGATAAGCTTAATAAATTATTTCCGAATCTTCTTGGTAACAGAGGGTACGCTGCCGAATTTATGTTTTTTACCATAGGTCTTGGTGAGCAAGCAGCGGCATTAATAGAAGGAACAGATTTTGATATTTTTAAATACAAATTCAGAGGAAATCAAGAGCTATTTTTAACTGAACTTAGAGCCAATTTTCCTAGTTCGAATAAAGATTCCCATGGGAATTATGTTCGTGCTTTTCATGAGTACGTAGATGGAAATTATCAAGAAGCGACAAAATACTGGCAATTAACCACGTTTCATAAAACACATGAAGTTAGAATATTTAGTTATCTGCAAACAGGTAAAACAGAAGACGCATTGTCTTTACTGAAAAAAAGAAAAGAACAATATATTAATAAAGTGAACGCAGGAATATCGTTCTTCAATAGTTTTCCTATTGAACGAGAAGGTTTCATAATTGCAAATTTGGAAGGTGATATTGATAAATCGATTGTTCTGTTGCAAAAGGCAATTCAGAAAGGATTGATTATGAAACCATACGATATGCATACTCGATTATATGATAAAATCCGAGCCCATCCAAAATGGCCCGATTTATTCGCAGAGTCTGAAAAAAGAGCAAAAGTGCAGCGAGAAATATATTTGAAACTTGTTGCAGAGCAAACAAAAATTTCTCAATAAATTCAAGTTCGGCGATACTCTTTATTTTCCAGGCAATGGTGTTCACAATATGGTGAAAGAGCTTCATGCACTTGGATACGACTTTCTAAAAACCTATAACTTTCTCTCGCCAGAATCTTACAGAGCAATCCATGAAACTGCAAAATCGCTCGGCATTAGAGCCATACCGGATACATAGGTAACAGGCTCTATGATTATTCAGCCCGACATATACTCGACAATGTATTGATAAGTTAACTTGCCTGTACCTTAGCGTATTACCTGCCTAATGCCCCCTCGGCCAGTGCCAGTCCTTCGACGGTCTGTGTTTTTCTCCGCGTCCGTTGCATCTGTTCGCGGAAGGCAGCTATCGCAGCTTCATAGTTACCGAAGCCGAATTCTAGCTCGCCCAACTGTTGCGCCGAGGGATAGTCAATAAAGGGCGGTCCGAAGGAGAAAGGCATTTCACCTTCTAGATGGCTCGCTTCCCGTGCATATTCAAGTGCTGCATCGCCATCATCATTCGCTCTGGCCAGTACTGCCTGAAGTTGTTGCTCGATGACGTCCAGCCGATCGAGGTAAAGGAGGTTAAAGGGCACTGGTTCTGGCTGAGCCATCACGGCCATGCGCAGTTCTGCTTTGAGCTCACGAAACTTAACCAGATGTTTTTTGATGTCCGCCGGTTCTTGCGCCAACATGGCTTTAACGTAAAGCAGATTAAGGTTTGGATCGAAGGCGTCCGATACGTTGAATTGCCATTTAGCAACTTCCGCGTCGTTGCCTCCTGTTTCAAGCATATAGCGTGTCCACATCTGAACCATCGAGCCAACCCGGTCGTTGTCTGGATCCAGTATCATTTTCTCCTTCGGCGGCTCGCGGCTCGCGCTAGTTGCTTCATAGGCGGTAGTCAGCAACACTTTTGCCGCGGACTGTCGGCCCTGCTGCAACAGACCGTATAACAGCCAGAAATTGACATGACCCACAGTCGACGGCGGCCGACCGCGCTCGGCACGCATTGCGTTCGATACTCTTTTGGCATTGATATTTGCAGTCACCACGTCGTCCCACATGCCCAGAGCATTAAATATATGCGAAGTCATGTGCAAAGAATGACCGGCGTCGGGCGCCATTTTGTAGAGTGCCCGCGCTGCCTCCAGACCCAGAGGTGCGTGAATTGGGTCGTCGACCCCGTGAATCAGGTAGTGTGCTGCACCGGGATGCTCCCTATTCGCATAAAACACTGATTGTGAGAGTGCAACGGACTCCATGTAATCAGGAATATTACGTACCCCTGCATGAGTAGCCATGATGGCCAAAGCGTAAAACAATCGAATTTCGTGGTCATCGGGGTAACGATTAGCCATCTCCCCCAAGAAACGTTGGTAGCCGCGATAGCGCACCGCTTTGGGCGCCCTGCCTTCGGATGGTCCGTAGAGAATTTCCAGACTTTCGAAAAAATCCTTTTCCCTGGCCGTGGAAATTTTCGCGGCACGCTCAACTCGCGTAGGCGCATACTTGTTCAGTACGGCTCGCGCTTTATCCGGATCCTGATTGTCCCAAATTGAATGGTTATGCACCATAGCCTCACCCCAATACGCCATCGCGAAATCTGGATCGAGTATCTGTGCTCGCTGAAATTCTGCCTCAGCGAAGGAGTACTCGAAAAGGTGTAGCAACAACATCCCCTGCTCGAACGCGGCCTGTGCTTCTGTCGATTCGGTTGACGTTGGGAAGGTCAGTTTTCCAAGTACGCGACCGAACTTTATCGGGTCTTCGTCAGCTGGGTGCTCACCATCATGTGCGAGAGCCAGAGAACAGGTGAATATTGTAAGCGCAATGAGACCGTTGCGGAGTGGTGCTGCCATCGGAAATCCCCTTATGTCTGTACGTATAGGTTGAATAAATACTATGTTGTTTCTAATTTTTGGTCAATAAGAACCTCTAGTCTTTATTCTCTGATTGCAACTTCACAAAATGTCGTTTATTTGTATAATTAAGCCCAATATGTCAAATTTTTTACACTCAAGCGACAAAATTCAATTTATTTAACCATTACCCCCATTTTAACTTGTAATAACGTTTTGTACTGTGTATATATTAACCAACGTATTTGACAGCATCGTCATGAATTAACGTCAGGAATAGCATTCTAATGAAATCAAATTTCACTCAATCTTTAAATTCCATAATTGAATTTTCGCATTTTCCATCAATTGTTCTAATACCTGCAGTGCAGATATTAAGGATCTGCCCTAATGATTAATTCAGCGAAGATGACATTGGGTGATAGAGACATATATCAAGAATATTTTTGGAATTATTATGGTACAGGCGTGTATTCTAAATTGTTTGATACTCATTCTAAAAAACAAAAAAAACAGTTCAAAAAGAAGTCACAGATAAACACATCTAATGGACAACTTAGCTAGTCATAAAACAACTGAAGTTAATTTGTTAATACCAGTCTATAGGTGTGAAATCCTTCCACTATTTTTCCACCCATATTTTTATAAAACTCTACGGCGTCAGCTTCATGTAGAACCTGCCACTCCATGCGGTCACAACCTCGGTCTTTAGCCACTGCCGACAAGTGCGAAAACAATTGCCTACCAATACCAAGCCCTCTACAGCGCTCACTGATATACAGATCACTTACAAACAAACAAGGAGATACTGCCCATATAGAAAATGTCATAAAATACAGAGCTAGTCCCTGCGCCTCCCCCTCAATCTCTATAAGTATAACTTCAAACTTAGGATTCTCGGAAAAACCAAATCGAATGATCTCACCTGCAGTGATATGACACTCATCTCCATGACCGTCATGATCTGCCAACTCATGCAAAAATTTCGCAATTATCGGTGCATCTTCACACCTAGCGTTTCGAAACGAACAAGCTACACTTCTAGTGTTAAATTTTTTGTTCATTGCTGCACTCTTTTATGAATATCTATGACTTTTTAGACTTTTTGACACGACTACGCTTTTTAACAGCGGCAGCTTTTAATTTTATTTTTTTCATTTTCTTTTTCTTTGTCGTACCAGCAGCTTTACCTGAAGCTTTTAATTTCTTGGGGCCGTTATAATTCCCTATTAGGGAGCTAATACGTCGACGTTCAAATGATTGCTTTAAGAACCTTTCAATGCTCGACATTAAATTAAACTCAATAGTTGAGATTAATGAGATAGCTGTTCCTGGTAACTCACCCCTTCCCGTACGACCAATGCGATGAATATAGGTCTCACCTTTGCGCGGCATATCAAAATTAATAATTAGATCCATGCCTTCAATATCAAGTCCTCGGGCTGCAATATCGGTGGCAACTAATATTTTAAGCTCGCCTCGTCTGAGTTTATGCATCACAGAGTTACGTTGTTTTTGATCTCTATCACCGTGGAGTATGCCCGCAGTAAACTTTTCATAAAGAATGCGACCACAGAGTTGATTGGCATGATCTTTAGAATTACAAAAAATTAAACATCGTCGATACGTTTCGTTTTGCAATAACCAGTAGATCAGTTTGAATTTATGGGCATCATCATCCGCAAAAATGATTTGTTGTTTAATAGAATCGTGACTGTCGGTTAGCTTATTGAGAAATAGTACTTTTGGATCAGATAATAATTTACCCGCAAAACCTCGTAAACTTTTATTAACTAACGTTGCTGAGTAAAGTTGGGTTTGTTGCCGACCTGGGCAGTGTGAGGCAATTGATATAATATCCTCAGAAAATCCCATATCGAGCAGCCGATCAGCTTCATCAAGGACCAATGATTCAACATTACCTAATTCTAGTTCTCCTCTTTCTATTACTTTAAGCAATCGTCCAGGTGTTGCAACTAAAATTTGAGGGAGTTCTTTAAGCAGTTTGTTCTGAAGTTTTATATCTGTTCCACCACCAATATGCCCTACTGTTAAGCTAGTATAGCGGCTGAATACTTTAGCCTGTAGCAATACTTGTCGAGCAAGTTCTCTGGTAGGAACCAATACCAGCGCTAGCACATCACCTTGAGGAGAGCTCAACAAACGTTCGAACATCGGTAACAGATAAGCAACGGTTTTTCCGCTACCGGTTTCTGCACTGACGAATAAGTCTTTGCCAGCCAGTCCATGGACAAATGTTTCTGACTGAACCTGAGTTGGTTCGTCAAACCCTTCATCTGCTATGGCCTTTTGTAAATTTTCATCGAGTTTGTAAAACAAAACTATCTCCCTACCTATCAGTTGCAGGCATACTAACAAATATTGAACCGTTAATGTTACTTGTAAATTAGTTAATCGATAACTAGTCAGTACCCACCATGGTTCAGTTGTGATAAATTACAGTCCATTAAATTCAATATTTTCGAAGGCTTATGAACCCTTGGACAGTACTAGACATAGCTGACATTCCCAATAATGGTGGCCAGCTCAAACTCTCTCGTCGCGAAGATGAGTTTTCCATTAGTATCGTCGGTGTGCGTGGAGAACTGATGGGGAGTCGTGTGCACAATTCTGAAGAAGAATTGGCGACCTTGGGTTGCGCTCATTTAAAAAATATCGAGCAAGCCAAGGTACTCGTTGGTGGATTAGGTATTGGATTTACACTGGCATCAGCCCTTAAAGCAGTCAAACCATCATCAAAAGTTATTGTTGCGGAACTAATTCCAGCCGTTGTTAAGTGGAACAAAGGTCCACTCGGTGAGTGCGCGGGATTTCCACTTAACGATCCTCGCACAGAAGTTTACGAGGGAGATGTCGCGGCTCTTTTTAACAACAGTCAGCCAACATTTGATGCCATACTTCTTGATGTCGATAATGGACCCGAGGGTTTTACAAATTCAAAAAACAAAAGCCTCTATTCTCTCGATAGTTTAAAAAAGATGCGCTCACAATTAAATTCAGGTGGGGTCCTTGCCGTCTGGTCAGCCTGGCATGATCCTCGTTTTACTACTCAGTTAAAAAAAGCAAAGTTCAAAGTCGAGACTAAAACCGTACGTGAGAGAAAGGGAAAAGGCCGCCGACATACTATTTATTTGGCGAGAAACAGTAAATAGGCTTCGTGAAAGTTTTGAATTTTTTAGACCGAGGTGATTTCAACTTGAACAGTTGTATTTGCTGAACATCTATTTTAATCAGTTTCAGCCGTTCGACTTACTGCCCACTTCTCCTCATGCGAGCCGGGCGGTGGCGGATAAAAGCAGCATACCGTCCAGAGTAGACTGATCGATTCTCCAATGACGCTTTTAGCCCCTTCACTATCGAGCCACCATTGAGCGGCTTCATATCTTGATGGCGCAGCAGACAGAATTCCGATATCAACATCCGAACCAAAAGCTAGGCGATAGACTTTATGGGTACGTCGTGAATGCACACCACCTGAAAAGACGTCGAATGCTGTTATTTGCTGATCTATAGCAAGCGCATCACGCACCATGACAGCACTAAGAAATGTGCGATCCTGAGCTGAAGCAGGTGCCGGAACCGACTGTATTAAAATATCATCAAGGCCATGTGTTTTTAAATAGTCTGCGGCCCTGTCTGCGAAATTATCGAACGAAACGTCAGACCAACGATTAATCGGTCCACCCGATGTGATCAAATATTTATAATTGCCTTTTCTGTAAGCCGTTACAGCTTGATCCAGTTGTTCTGTGTCTAACCAACCTTCAACCACTAGTACTTGTGACTCTGGCTGAGGCTGATTTGGAGATAAAAATGAATGTATACTGCGACCAATTACAATGGTAACCAAGGATAACAATAGGACAAGGACAAGCCACCCCGCCATGGTGGGAACAGGTATTTCTTGCCGTTTAATCAGTTTAATTCCAGTCATAAGGTCTCATCGGCTAAATTAGACAGATGCGAGTCTTCAGTTGTAGTTTATTACAACTCAAACCTAGCTTCATTAATTATTACCTTTTACAAGCAAACATAACAGGTTGTATC
>JAUUZN010000022.1 GCA_030589945.1 Gammaproteobacteria bacterium
AACAGGCAATACAGCAACACGGCTCACTGCGACAAAAGCTGTTGCTTCTCCTGCTGTGCGCCAACGGGCAAGAGATGCAGGCATTAACTTAGATTATGTTGTTGGTACGGGTGCTGCTGAGCGTATTTCTCATCAAGATTTAGATAACTTCATTATTACTAAAAATGGTCAAGGCTCAACATCCAATACAGCATCAAATATTACACCTTCAGGTGTGGCTAATACTCAGGTTGACGATATTAAAGTTATCGGACTTCGCCGTAAAATTGCTACGGTTATGCAAGATACCATGCAACGCATCCCACACTTCACTTATGTTGAAGAAGTAGATGTAACAGAACTTGAATTGCTGCGGCAGAAACTCAACAAAAACCGTCAAGACAACCAACATAAATTAACTGTATTACCCTTTATTATCAAGGCATTAGTTAAGGCAGTTAAAGTGTTTCCTGAGATGAGTTCTCGCTTCAATGACGTCGACAATATTGTCCAACGTTTCGGTGCTGCGCATGTGGGCATTGCCACTCAAACAGACAATGGCTTAGTGGTTCCTGTCATCAAACATGCTGAGGCTATGTCATTGTGGCAATCTGCAGCTGAACTGAAGCGACTCGCCGATGCAGCTAGAAATGGCACGGCGGTACACGATGAACTTACCGGATCGACCATCACCATAACCAGTCTTGGTCCTATGGGCGGTATTGTTACAACTCCGGTTATCAACTCTCCTGAGGTTGCCATTGTAGGAATTAATAAAATAGCAAAAAGACCCGTTTGGCGTGACGGCACATTTATACCCCGAGATATCATGAATCTTTCCTCCTCTTTTGATCATCGAATTATCGATGGTTGGGAAGCAACCCAGTTTATTCAGCAGATTAAAAGTTATCTTGAATCTCCCGCAACATTATTCATGGAGGAGTAATCATGGAGATTATTTCAACGCACGTTTTAGTTATTGGTTCTGGTCCAGGCGGTTATGTTGCAGCTATTCGAGCGGGGCAGTTAGGGCTCGATACAGTCATTGTAGAGGCCGACCGATGTGGTGGAACCTGTCTCATTCGAGGTTGTATTCCCTCAAAAGCTTTGATTCATGGTGCCAGTCGGTTTGAGGAAATTTCAGCCCATGCTGTCAAAGATGGCGAAGATGGTAAACTAGGGATCTCAATTAAATCTGACATTGAATTAGACCTTGCGAAGATGATGCAATGGAAAGATTCCGTTGTAGACAAATTGAGTCATGGTGTATCAGGTTTACTCAAGAAAAATTCTGTTAGACGCATCGAGGGATGGGCTCAGTTTAAAAATGCAAAATCTTGTACTGTTGAAACCAAAGATGGTGTTGTTACCATCAATGCTGAACACGTAATTCTTGCAAATGGCTCAATTGCTACTGAACTACCTTTCTTACCCTATAGTAACAATGTAATCTCTTCAACTGAAGCCCTGCAACTCACAGAAGTACCAGAACATCTACTCATTATAGGTGCTGGATACATTGGCTTGGAAATGGGTATCGCCTATCGTAAATTGGGTGCAAAAGTCACCTTCATTGAAGGCTTGGATAAAATTTTACCCATCTATGATAAAGAAATGACGCGCCCAGTTGCACAGTGGTTAAAGAAAAACGCTGTTGAGATTATCTTTAATGCAATGGCGCAATCGGTTACCGATGGTGATAATGGCGTTGAGTTAACTTATCTTGATGCTGATAAAAATAAACAAACAATTAGTGCCAATAAGTTACTTGTCACAGTTGGACGCAAGCCGAATACCCAAGGTTGGGGATTAGAAAATATGTGCATCGACATGGATGGAAACTTCATTAAGGTTAACGAACGCTGCCAAACGAGCATGTCAAACGTCTGGGCGATTGGTGATCTGGTCGGTGAGCCCATGCTGGCCCATAAAGCGTCTGCTCAGGGTGAACTTGTGGCTGAAAATATCTCAGGTCTAAACCGAGCCTTTGATCCTGTTGCAATTCCAGCGGTTTGTTTTACTGAACCTGAAATCGTCAGTGTTGGTCTGACACCTGCTGATGCTAAAGAACTGGGCATTGATACTATTGTTGAAAAATTTCCCTTTGCTGCAATTGGTAAAGCGCTTGCGATGGAAGCCGGCACTGATGGCGGCTTCGTCCGATTCACTGCACGTGCTGATAATCATTTAATCTTAGGAATTCAAGCTGTGGGAGCCCATGTGGCAGAATTGAGCAATCAGTTTGCACTAGCCTTAGAAATGGGTTGTGTTCTTGAAGATATCGCTAATACCATCCATGTGCACCCTACTTTGGGTGAAGCAACCATGGAAGCCGCTATGGCTTCACTGGGTCACGCGATACACATTTAAAGAATAATGGTTCTTTTAGAGTTGGACTTTTTGAGTCCAACCGAAAGGATCGTCCTTTATTCCATACTGAATACCCGTCAATTCATCATACAGATGCTTTGAAACATCACCCGATTGATTATTGTTGATGACATAATCTTCGCCTTTAAAAGCAAATTGTCCAACGGGTGAAATGACCGCGGCAGTACCACAGCCAAATACTTCAGTGATTAATCCTGATTTGATATCTGCTAATATTTGATTGATATCAAGACGTTCTTCAGAAATTTCATACCCCAAGGTTGGAGCCAATTGTAATACTGAGTCTCGTGTAATTCCCGCAAGAATACTACCACTGAGTGCCGGAGTTACAATTCGTTTACCTTCATAAACAAAGCAAATATTCATAGCGCCGACTTCTTCGACATAGCGCCCTTCAACAGCATCAAGCCATAAAACCTGTGTATAGCCTTTTTTGGCGACATCTTCTGAAATGAATAAACTTGCCGCGTAATTACCACCCGTTTTAGCTTCGCCAACACCGCCCACAACTGCACGTCGATAATCGTCTGAAATGTAGACTGATATAGGATTAAAACCACCCGTAAAATATGGCCCTGCTGGTCCGACAATAATGAAATGGCAATAGTTTGCACTGGCGCCTAGTCCAATCTTTGGACTCGTGGCAATCATTGTTGGTCGAATATACAGTGATGAACCTTCCTGATTGGGCACCCAAGACTGATCGATTGAAATTAATCGAGTCAGAGCTTCAAGATGAAATGCAGAATCGACTTCAGGCATAACCATTCTTCGTGCGGAACGATTGAAGCGAGCAAAATTATCTTCAGGACGAAATAAATTGATACCACCATCAGGCGTTCGGTAGGCTTTTAAACCCTCGAAAATTTCCTGACTGTAGTGCAACACCGCTGCTGAAGGATCGAGTGATAAATTATGATAAGGACTAATTTCTGCATCATACCAACCACGACCGACTTCATATTCTTGGGTAAACATATGATCAGAGAACACTGTGCCAAATCCGAATTCAGATGGACAGGAGCCGCGCTTGTTTTCTTCAAGTAGGTTTTCTTCAATAGTGTTTATTGCAATTGACATGTGGCTAATTCTTCTCTGTTATAATTGCTGTTTTTATATGTGAGGATGTAAGACTAAACAAGACTGTGACATCACTCCTAATGAACAACATTATACAGCGTTCAATGTTGTAAAACACCGATAATATCAAGCCTAGCGCATTATTTTTTAGATTGGATCAGTTCTATAGCGTCACAAATATAATTAAAGAATTGGTCAATATCAGACTTTGATAACTCAGCATTGGCGGTCACCAATCTTATGGTTAAAATCTCATCGATAAAAGCATAATTAACAATGACATTACCCGTCTTGATGAGCGTTTCTCTAAGCTTTCTATTATAGTCATTAATGTTAGTAACTGACTGAGACTCACCGGCTGGTATTGCTCTAAAACAAACGGTAAAAGACTGCCTCGGACGTACCATCTCGAGTTCTGATATGGAATGAACTTTGGATTCTGCATAAGCAGCCATATCAATCAGATTGTCGATTCTTTGTTCGTAACCATCCAGTCCAAAATACTTCCATGCAAACCACAGTTTAACAGCATCAACTCTGCGACCACATTGGATTGATTTCTTACCGAGATCTTGAAAATGTTCGAGATCGGATGATTCGTTTTCATGAAAGATATAATCGGTATTAATTCCAGTGATATTTTGTTGTAGTAATCCTGAGTTCTTCAGCAGTAGCGCTGAACACACAAGAGGAATATTCATTAACTTATGAGGATTCCATGCAAAGGAATCTGTTTTTTCAATACCGCACATTAAATGACGATTCTTATGACTTAATAGAGCTGAACCACCAAAAGAACCATCGGCATGTAACCAAAGTTTGTGTTGTTGACAAATATCAGCTATTTCATCAATGGGATCATAAGAACCCATCACAGTTGTCGCACAGGTTGCAGCAACGAAAAATGGCTTTTCACCACGTTCAATTGATTCAGCTATTTTTAGTTCGAGGTCAGAAACTAGCATTTTACCATTTTCATCTGCTTTAACTTTTGTGATACTTTCCATACCAAGACCTAGTAAATTCGCGGCGGTATCAAAGGAATAATGGGCAGTTTCATTGACGAAAAGTCTTAATTTTTCTCGACGATCATAACCTTGTTCTGAACAGTCCTTGAGTAAAGTATTTCTGGCCGTAAACAGAGCGATTAAATTAGCATTACTACCACCAGTTACAAATAATCCATCACCTTCAGCATATCCGGTATAGCCATTCATCAGTTTAATCATTTCGACTTCAATTAAACTTGCAACGGGAGCAACCTCATAGGTATACATTGAAGTATTCGTTGCTATGGTGACAATCTCTCCAATAAAGGCTGGTAAATTAAAACCTGAGTAGAGTTGATTGAAGAATTGCTTGTGACCTGTGTTCACCGAATACTCAAGATATTGATCAATCATCTGGATGAAATCTTCTTCTGAGACCGCATCAGAAGAAACTTTAAAGTCAATGAGTTGGCTTAACTCAGATGGTGATTTAAAATTGACCACCTTAGAATTAATATCCTGTGGTGATTGTTGTTCAAAAAGATAAGTGTTTATACGCTCATTAAGTGCTGCAATTATAGATTGTGTGGACATAGTTGTTTTCTTGAATGGATATACCTTAATGAGCCTACTATAACAGAGCCTCAGATGATTTTGCCTTTAAGAGCGGATTTAATTTGATCTACAGTAAAGCCTCGTTGCTGTAAAAAACGATACTGCTGCGCCTTCTCATTTTGAGATTGAGCAATACCTCGATACTTCTTCTTCCATGCAGATTGACAGAGCATCACCCAATCAATTTGCTCATTCTCACTCCGATCAAAACAACGTTCAATATCAATGTCTGAAACTCCTTTTTGACGTAATTCCATTTTAATTTTAACGGGACCATGTTTTTTAATCACGCGGCTTCGTAGTATCATTTCGCAATACCGTTGATTGGATTGCCAGTCACTTTGTGCAAACTCGTCGACATTGAATTGTATCATTTCTTTGTCAAAACCTTTGACTCGCATTTTTTGATACAGTTCGAGTTTAGAATGTTCTCGACGCGCTAACAATCCCATCATTAATTTTCTTAGTCGCCGTCTTTGCTCAGCAACTATTTCACCTGTTACATGAAAACCTAAGTCCGTAACTAACTTCATTTAATTCAGTTCCACACTTTTATTAATGAACATAGAATTCATTATCATGTTATCAGCTTACAATAGTCCATAAAAAAGCCCACTCCGATGATAGGAACAGGCTTTCGCTAGCAAACATAAAGATACGATAAAAACCCTTGTAGTTAGCCATTAACCTCTTCGAGTAATGGGCCATCACTGTCTTTAGACTTACCCTTAGAATCATCGTCCTTGTTTTGTCCGAGTTTTTCTGTGGTTAATAATTCAGCTCTAACTCTCGCTTCGATATCATCACGAATATCTCTATTCTCTTTTAGAAATTTGATGACATTCATCTTACCTTGACCAATGCGGTCACTGTTATAGCTGTACCAGGAACCAGCCTTTTCAACAAAACCTAGCTTAACACCCAGGTCAATAATCTCTCCTTCCATACTCGTGCCTTCGCCATAGAGTATTTGAAATTCAGTCTGCTTGAATGGTGGAGAAACCTTGTTTTTGACAACCTTAACACGGGTCTCATTACCCACAATTTCATCGCCTTGCTTTACAGCGCCAATACGTCTGATATCAAGTCTTACCGAGGAATAGAACTTCAGTGCATTTCCGCCTGTTGTTGTTTCAGGATTTCCAAACATCACACCAATTTTCATTCGTAATTGATTAATGAAGATCACCAAACAATTTGAGCGTTTGATATTACCGGTAATCTTTCTCAGTGCCTGTGACATTAATCGTGCCTGTAGACCCATATGAGAGTCGCCCATATCGCCTTCGATTTCTGCTTTAGGCGTTAGCGCCGCTACCGAATCAATGACAATAACGTCAACAGCTCCTGAGCGAACCAACATGTCTGTTATCTCAAGAGCCTGTTCACCCGTGTCTGGTTGAGAGACAAGTAACTCATCTACATTAATCCCTAATTTTTCAGCATAAATTGGGTCAAGTGCATGCTCTGCATCTACGAAGGCAGCCGTACCACCATTTTTCATACAGCTAGCAATGGTCTGTAGTGCCAAGGTTGTTTTTCCAGATGATTCCGGTCCATATATTTCTACAACACGGCCTTTAGGTAACCCGCCTATTCCAAGTGCAATATCAAGACCAAGCGAACCCGTTGAGATCACATCAATACCTTTAGACAGAGAATCATTATCTCCCATTCGCATTACTGAGCCTTTGCCAAATTGTCGTTCAATTTGTCCGAGTGCTGCATCAAGGGCTTTTTTCTTGTTATTGTCCATTGGACTTTCTCCGTGTAAATATTTGTTTAAACTGAATTAAAGTATCCGTTTATTCTCAAAGGACCGATAGAGTGAATGGCTTAATCTTCTGTAGTCCTAAAACGTGCTTGAAGCATATACTACTTGTATGAGTAGTATCAAGCGTTTTTTACAATAAATTTAATACAGCCAGTGATTGCGGCTTCTGCAGCCTGATTTCGAATGGACTCTCGATCACCGTCGAAGTAAAAACATTGGCTTTGAGTAGTATGATTAGACCCAGCCCAGGCTACCCAAACCATACCAACGGGTTTTTCTTTGGTACCGCCACCCGGTCCCGCAATACCAGAAATTGCGATGGATATGTTTGAAGAAACTTTGTTAACAGCAGACTCTGCCATGGCCACAACGACGGGTTGACTGACGGCACCTGAAGACGCCAATATTGACTCTGAAATTCCTAAAAGTGACTTTTTAACTTGATTGTTATAGGTCACTAATGCTCCTTCAAACCATTTTGAAGAACCTGGTTTGTCGGTTATTAATTTTGCAACAAGTCCACCCGTACAAGATTCCGCAGTAGATAGCGTCAATCTCCTTCGAGTCAGCTGATTTGCTAGTTGGTCAATTTCTGCTGAAAGGTCCATTATATTTCTTCGATATTAATCTAACTGATGAGCGTTTAGGGTCTAAAATTATACCCAAATAACTCTTTAAAAAATACCGTATTTTTTAAAGAGTTATTTGTGTTGAAATTCATAATATGATCAAAGCACTCAACGTCTAGTGCCACGCTCAACCAATCCCACAAAGTCGACAATTGCTTTCGCGAATTTCATTGGCGATTCTTCATCTAGATTAAAATACAATGATGGTTCAATCAATTCAGCCTCCATTAAGGCAAAACCTGTCTTTGTGCGGATAAAATCCAGCCGCGCGTATAATAGCCTTTCACCAATGGCTGACAATACATTTTCAGCTTCTTTAATCAATAAAGCCTCAGGAATGATTTTTGTTAATCGACCACCATGATCCTCTTGAACACGAAAGTCATTGTCAGCCGGTTTTTTTAAGATCCCATGACTCAATTCGCCATTAAAATAAAATAATGAATATTCTCCTTCATCAACGATTGCCGACATAAAGGGTTGTATCATACAATCTCGATCTTCAAAGCATTGAACTAACCTTGAACTCATCTGAGGCAGATCAGTTCGAGACAAACGATAGGTATCATCTGCATTTGCGCTGATACAGGGCTTGATAATAATTTCCTCTGTTGAAAAAGCGTTAAAATACCCTTCTAACTCAGCCTCGATGATCGATTTTTTCCAGATGGTTGGTACAATCTCAACCCCCTTCTCCTCCAGTGATTGAAGATACTGTTTATTAATATTCCACTTCACAATAGACAATGAATTTGCTAACTCTGCGTCAGAGTTTTCAATAGCCTCTAATGCAGAGAGAAACCTTTCAGAGTCCTGTTGATAATCCCAAGGAGAACGAATGATTACTAGTTGATACTGATTCCAATCCTGATCAAGGTTGTGCCACGAAACCTCTTCTGCATGCCATCCCAACTTCTTCAAAGGGTCAAAAACAAGATGATCATAACAGACAAAACCTTCTAAAGATTCCATAGACAAAAAGGCACAATTCATCATTTATATTCCTTACAATGAGAAACTTCTGTCGCAAATAAAGTTGCACATTGTTTCAATTTTTCTTAGGTTCAATGATACAAACATTGTATTATAGATGTAAGGTTGTTCTTCATCATATTTATAGCAAGATAACCATAAAAAAATAATCATAAAAATATATTCATAGGACAAGATAATTATTTCAAGCTCTGATCACACTCCAATGATGCGACAATATTTGTCGATAAAAGCTGAGAATCCTGAACTCCTTTTATTTTATCGTATGGGTGATTTTTATGAATTATTTTTTGATGATGCCGTCAAAGCTTCGAAATTACTCGATATTTCGTTAACCGCCAGAGGCAAAGCCAATGGTGATCCCATTCCTATGTGCGGAGTACCTTATCACGCGGTTGAACCCTATTTAGCCAAGTTGATTAAACAAGGCTTGTCACTAGCCATCTGTGAGCAGGTTGGCGATCCCGCTACCAGCAAAGGCCCTGTAGAGCGAAAAGTTGCACGAATATTAACACCCGGCACCGTCACTGATGAGGCGCTATTAGAACATCATACCGATAACCTTTTAGCCGCTATTGCACGAAATAAAAATGATGATTGGTGCCTCGCCTGGGTGAATTTGAGCAGTGGTCAATTTAGCGTCGCAATGTATCAAGATTTTAATGCTGCCAACAATGATCTAGAGCGTCTTTTGGTGAAAGAGATCCTCTGTAGTGAAAACATTGTCGAACTAATAGCAGAGCTAACAACCGCCCTAATAACAGAGAGTGAGTTTACCTTTTCATCTCGCCCCCATTGGGAGTTTGACGCAGAAACAGGTTATCGAAATCTCTGCTCGCAGTTTTCAACACACGATTTGCATAACACAGAGTGTGAAGATCAACCGCTGATTCATTCGGCCGCCGGCGCAATTCTACAATATTTAAAACTCACACAACGCGCAAAACTACCACACATCAAGACTCTCACAAGAGAGCATCCAAAACGATATCTTATTCTAGATTCCGCCAGTCGCAGAAATCTTGAAATCAATGTTAATTTGCGTGGCACAGAAAGTCATACTCTCTACTCCGTTCTAAATCACTGTCATACGGCCATGGGTTCAAGATTGCTAAAACGTTGGTTAAGCCAACCACTAACAGAGCTTCCTAGAATTGAAGCTAGGCTCGATATTAGTAATGCCCTATTGGATAATAACCACTATGTTGATATTGCATCACAACTTAAACACCTCAGCGATGTAGAGCGAATACTAGCAAGAATAGCTTTATTAACAGCTAGACCTCGAGATCTTAGTCGCTTGAGAGACACCTTTTCAGCTTTGCCTGAATTAGTAACAAACCTCAAAACAAACGCTAACCCAGTACTTTCTGAACTTGCTGAACAAATTCCTCTGTTTACAGATTTACTTCAACACCTAGAGGTAGCAGTAATAGAATCGCCTCCGCTACTGATAAGAGATGGTGGGGTCATTGCAAATGGTTTTAATCAACGACTCGATGAATTAAGACAACTCACCGATCAATCTTCCAACTATTTAAGTGAGCTTGAACAGCGCGAACGAGAGGCTACAAATCTCAGCACATTAAAGGTTGGTTATAATCGTGTGCATGGATATTACATTGAAATTAGTCGACGAGAATCAAGCCAGGCTCCAGAGCACTATAATCGTCGTCAAACACTTAAAAACGTTGAACGATTTATCATCCCTGAGCTTAAGCAGTATGAAACAAAAATTCTGGCGAGTTCAGCCGATGCGCTCTATCTTGAAAAACAACTTTATGATGAATTGCTATTAACAATTCAACAACATCTAGAGCAATTACAGACTCTAGCAAACATCCTCGCGCGACTAGATGTACTGACTAGCTTTGCTCAATATGCTGATGAGAACAAAGTCGTTAGGCCTAAGTTTACATTAGAGTCTGGTGTTACCATCTCAAATGGACGTCACCCTGTCGTCGAGCAAAGTCTGGAAGCCGATTTTGTGACAAACTCAACTCAGCTCAATGTGAGTAATCGACTACAAATAATTACTGGTCCTAATATGGGTGGAAAATCGACCTACATGAGACAAACAGCCCTCATTACACTGATGGCATTTTGTGGCTGTCCAGTACCTGCGGCTGAAGTCACTTTAGGTCCAATTGACCGAATTTTTACACGCATAGGTGCCAGTGACGATATTGCCTCAGGACGCTCAACCTTCATGGTTGAAATGAGTGAAGCAGCGACGATATTGCACAGTGCGAATGCAACGAGCTTAGTAATAATTGATGAGCTCGGCCGTGGTACGTCAACCTATGACGGAATGTCACTTGCTTGGGCCTGCGCAGCTGCCTTGGCCACAGAAAATAGATGTTTATGCCTCTTTGCCACTCATTATTTTGAACTAACAAAACTCGCCGAACAGGTTGAAGGTATAGGAAATTTACATTTCGATGCTGAAGAATACGCCGACGAACTATTATTCTTACATCAAGCTAGAGTTGGACCTGCTGATAAGAGCTATGGTATTCAAGTTGCTGGCCTCGCAGGACTCCCAAAATCTGTGATAAAAAAAGCGAAAAACAAGCTCGAATCTCTTGAACAGAACAGGTATGATCCACAGCAACAAATAAGTGATAAGGACGATCAACTCACCCTGTTAATAAATGCTGAAAATGCGTCCTCTGAGCAGCCATTGAATAACGATGTTAGAGCCGCTCAAATAGTTGGCGCCATTGAGAAATGTGAACCTGACTCAATGACAGCAAGACAGGCTCTGGATTTACTTTATTCACTCAAAAAAATTGAGCCTTAACATAGATTAGACGATGTGGAAAAATACACATCGTAGGAGAGTAAATAATGACCTTCGTAGTAACTGAAAATTGCATCAAGTGTAAATACACTGATTGTGTTGAAGTATGCCCTGTTGATTGCTTTTATGAAGGCCCTAACTTTTTAGTCATTCACCCTGATGAATGTATTGATTGTGCCCTCTGTGAACCGGAATGCCCAGCTGAAGCCATTTTTGAAGAAGATGATGTGCCATCTGGTATGGAACATTACACAGAACTAAATGCTGAACTTGCCGAAGAATGGCCTAATATTACCGATCAAAAAGATCCTCCTGCTGATGCTGAATCTTGGGATGGTGTGAAAGATAAGTTCCAACATCTTGAGCGAAAATTTAAACAATAACCCTTAAATATCAGTTTTTTTTGCTCTACCCTAATAAGTTACAAATTTCCTGCTATGCTTGAAGTGTTCTCAAATAACTCGTCATAGTAAGGATTTCGAATGGGTGATGATCAAGATTTTGCTGAAAAACGTGATTTTATTCGTATGTTCATAAATGCCCCTGTGGATTTTGCAATAAAAGACTCAAATGATTGGCATTCAGGTGTCGGTATCGATCTCAGTGGTGGAGGCCTGTCCTTTAGTACTAAACAGTCGCTGTCAGTGGGTGATCAGGTTGAGGTAAAACTCAAGCCAATTACTCCGGTGACGCCAGCTCTAGAGGCTAATGTTGTGGTCATTCGTTCAGATACTACTGATGATGGAACGTTTAATGTATCGACTAAAATCGAAAACATAATAAACTGAATATTTAACAAATTATTTTCTGCTAAAACAAGCTCTTAGAAGTGTGACCTGTTTCACTTTAGAGATTGCTAATTAATTATATACTGTATTTTTAAATCAGGACATACCTGATTAACATACTATAAGTCATCTATAAAATTAGCAGATATGAAAAACAAAATACACAGAATTGATCCCTTCGTTATGCTCTGGGCAGTTGTCATTATTGGTATTAGTGGTTCTTTAATCTAAAACCGTTCTAATCAATAATTTCGAACTCGCAGTCTTCAGCGGACTCTTCATCACAGTCTTCATCATCGAAATCATCATAAAAATCCTCATCTTCAGGCGGATTACCGTCATAGACCTTATATTCCAGACGCATCATAAAGGCATCGCGGACGAAGCTATATTCGTCAATGGCATCTTCTAATTGACTGTCCAGTGCTAATAACCTGTAACGAAGATCAATCAATTCCATAAAATAAATACTATTTTTAGTTGGGATATGATCTATGTCATTCTGTAACGAATAGGTGCTATCAAGGGGCTTTCCAACTACATCGCGCATTGTAGAGGGGCCAAGGAACGGTAAAACTAGGTATGGACCTGATGAAACTCCCCAAACGCCAAGCGTCTGGCCAAAGTCTTCGTCATGCTTCTCAAGACCAAGATCGGTGGCAACATCCATAAAACCAGCAAGACCAAGAGTTGTATTGATGATAAAACGCCCGAGATCACTCAAAGCATCTGCAAACTTTCCTTGAAGAACGCTATTTACAGTGGTTGGAACCTCTTCTAAATTTGAGAAAAAATTACTGATTCCAACCTTCATAGGCCCTGGAAAAACGGCATCATAGCCTTTAGCTAAAGGTCTTAATGCAACGTCATCAATAGCTTTGTTAAATTGATAGGATGTGCGATTAAATGATTCATAAGGATCGGTCGGATCTTTTATATCAGAAGTTGTTGCGCATCCTGAAAATATTAATAGGCAGGGTACAATTAATAAGTGTTTAATTCCCTTCATGAACAGTAAAACCTTAGCTTGTAGACATTCCAGCAAGATTATAGAGGTATTTGGAATTGCATCAAGTCTCATTTACTATTATTCAAAGCATCGTCGGTAAAAAACTGTCGATAATCCCATTTATAGAAGATTCTTTAGATTGAAGCCTATAATGATGATTAAAAAATAGATTTTATTAAGCATCTTTCATTGATGCCGATAATAAGAGTATATTTGTAACTATTGTAGTTTTACATTCAAAGAAGTAGCTATACCTAGGACTCTTATTCGTGTCAGAAATCAGGATTACTTTTCAATCAACCCCCAAGACTCAGACTAAAACTGTCGTTGGGTCAGTAGAAAGTCAGCAGTTTATTGAGCATTTGCGGGTAGGTGAAGTTTTAAATGCACAGTTAAAGCTGGTTGATGGGAAATATTACCTACAGATTAAAAATACAGAGTTACTCATTTCAGAGTTAGATGTCAAACAATGGCAATTAAAAGAACACCAATTTGTTAAGCTTAAGGTCAAATCACTTACAGGAGCTACAGAATTACAAATTATTCCTAATCGTTCTTATGATCAGCGCCCTAATGTACAACGTCCTACAGATGACGTAAGCATATCAAGAGCAAATGCCGAACTGGTAAAGAATAATCAGGGGGTCGATCGAAACAATTCTGAGCAGCCGGTGAATAAAGATGTTTTACCTCCTCGCTCAGACAATGATAAGTTGATACTTGAAGTAAGACGATTCTTAAACTCAACGCAACTCGCAAACTCTGCAGCTACGACTCATTCTTTAACGGAACAGGTATCGACTCAGACATCTACATCCAATGTGAGAGGAAAACCGGTTGATAACTCCAGTCAATTACCAACCACCACAGCAAAGACTGCAATAATTCAACAGACTAGTGATAAAACAGATAAATTGTTTGGCAAGTCAGGACTATTACCCCTTTCCAAACAACCTAACCTGAACCCAGACCAAAACCCAAAATCGGTTACTACAAAACAGGTTGAGGTCAGCAATGTTGGTCAAGCTGAGCTCAAACAAATAGCTCAAAAGGAAAAGCCGTTTCAACAAACAACCATTCAACATTCATCGAATCTAAACCCGAGCAGTCTAAACCCGAGCTCTCAACAACCGATCAATCAACTGCCGAGCACGCAACAACAGGTCAATCAACAACCTAACAAACAGACGCCAAAAATCAATCTCAATATCCAGACCAAACAAAAATCTAATCCCTCATCCGGCACTAAAAATACATCTGTGGCTGATGCAATGAACAGCCTAATACAGTATTCAAAATCGGCGATCAATCATTCATCATTGAGAAGTCAATCTGATCAAAGAACTGAGATTTCAACAAACTCTCATCAGGCTTCGCCCAAAAATATCCCACAGAACACAAATGAAGCGGCTCCTGCTGAACATAATAACCTTAAACATTTAAATCTCGAAATACCCGTATCCATTCCCGATAAGGACGCATTTCCCTTATTATCAGAAAAAATAAATGCCGCCTACACACGACTCGTCGCCAACCCTCGTTCAACTACTGAAAGTTTTAGTAAACTATTGGCACAACTTAATCGGCTTAATCAATGGAGTGCAGACAATAAGTCTAGCCGTCGCTCTGAATCAGGTTCACAATCAGAAAAACTAGCCGCCGACCTCAAAGAATCGCTAAAAGATCTTTTCAGATACATTACTCCGAAGGAAAATATTAAGTCAGCTAAATCAGTAGAACGTGCACTACGACAGTCAGGTACCTTTCTCGAGAAAAGGATGGTAAAAAAGGAACGTGTTAGTGAAGAGAAAAAAGCAAAAGCAACTCCAGAACTAACCATTCACAAAGATTTAAAGGCAAATTTAAACCGAGTAATGGCAACGTCATTGTACAACCTTGCCAAGTTAAAGATGCCTGCTCAGTTACAACAGACAGCACCATCAACGGCTACGATTAACAGCCAACAGAATTCATCCCTAAATAAAAATAACGGCGTAAATCCTACGGTAACTGTGAGCAGCAGTGAATTGTTAGGTCAGTCTAAAAGCAACTTATTAAATAATATTAAAAATAAGTTGATTCAATATAGTTCTAACAAGGCTAATGCGACCAACACCGCTGAACTTGAGGCTATCACCAAGGACGTTCTTAAACATACTCAGGCGGCAGTGTCTCGCTCACAACTCACACAACTCACTAACCTTCGTCCTGAAACTTCGGCGCAACAATGGTTATTTGAAATTCCTGTTTTTAATAAAGAGGACATCGACCTGTTTATGCTCTATATGCGAGAACATAAAAAGGAAGAGCAAAATTCTACTGAGACTAAAAAGTGGTCCATTGTGATGCAATTTGATATCGGTGGACTTGGGAAAATCAGGGCCATGCTCAGTTGGAATAAGTCGTCAGTTGAAGTAAAGTTTTTTGCCGAGAACGAAAATACCGTTGAACTGGTGAGTGATGAATTATCTTATTTTAAGAAGCTACTTAATAATCAGGGACTCTCGTTCAATGAATTATCTGTCGAGCAGGCAAAGCTAGACGAGCTCAGTATCCAATTTTCAAAGGCTGAATCAAATGTCTGATATTCCTGATGACAAACATAAGATAGATACCGCTGTCGCCCTAAATTATGATGGCAAGTCAGCTCCCAAAATAACCGCTACAGGTATTAATGATATTGCACAAGAAATTGTACGGATTGCAGAAGAGAATAACGTTCATCTCCATGATGATCCTGTTTTAGCAAGAATGTTATCGACCCTTGAGTTAGGGACTGAAATTCCACGAGAGCTTTATGCGTTAATTGCGGAAGTTATTGCTTTTGCCTATTACCTTGAAGGTAAAGTACCTGCCAATTGGACTCCACCAGAACCTCCTGAATATCAGGCGCCTAGTGCCCTTGAAAATAAATCTGAAGATTAATTAGTTGATTGGAACCGATGAAATTAATGAGCTTGAATACTACTCATATGGGAGAGTAATTCTGCTTCGCCCTGGCTGAGTTCACAACTCTGTCGAAGATCCTCAATACTTGCACCCATCAGAGCTAATTGATTAGCCTGCTTATAGGTTCGTTTTTGAAACTGATCATCATTCCCGAATGACAACATGTCCTGATGACGACTTTTGATGTCTTTAATTTGCTTATCAATATTCAATATACGTTGACCCAAACCAATGGCACCATTTGATGTTGCATTGAGTTCAACGGATAGTTTTTTGATCTGTTTTTGTTGATTTGTAATTTGCTTTTGTGTTTGTTGGTGCTGCCGTGCCGACAATAATATTGCAACACTCAAAACAGCCATTATGCTTAACATCAGTATAGTCATCATGTGGATCGTCAACTTTATTTGTTGAGGGCCTAACTAAAAATCAAATTCAGACCACTCATCTTCATTCAGTAGCTTATTCAGATCCACCAATATTAATAAAACATTATTACGATTAGAAACACCTTGAATAAACTTCGCACTTTCATCAGTGCCTGCATTTGGAGCAGACTCAATTTCTGATTGGCGCAAATAGACAACCTCTGAAACACTTTCGACTAATATACCAATAACCTGCCCTTCAGATTCAATGATAACAATACGCGTATCATCAGTGATCTCAGAACTGGGTAATCCAAAACGACTATTGGTATCGATTACCGTTACCACACTGCCGCGAAGATTAATAATTCCCAAAACAAATGGCGGAGCACCCGGTACCGGAGCTATCTCGGTGTATCTGAGTACCTCTTTAACCTGCATCACATTAATGCCATAGGTTTCATTGCAAAGTCTAAAAGTCACCCACTGTAACATTGGATCTTCTGCTTCACTGGCACTTACAATTCTATTGGTATCACTACTCATTTGAGGGCCTTATCTAGTCATATAAGTCGAAAATTTGACTATCTGCTAAAAGCTATCGATAGTCTTGCATGTTCTATACCAACTCACCTACATATAAACATCAAATGCAGATAGTTCATCTATACTATAGTCGGAATTTCAGAAGATGGCATTAAAAGTAGGACTTTAACGAGGATAGTTTTCATTAAGTAGATAAATTAGTGTATCTACATCGAGCAAAGCACACATTTCTTCAATCATCATTCCAGCAAGCCAAGGTCGTTTACCCGTTTTCGAGCGCCAACGAACATTGTCTGGCGACTGTGAAATTGCTGTTTGCACGTCATTACAGGCTAATCCCCAATTGGTATCGCCCAGTAAAATGATAAACTCATATTCGAGTCCCTGCTCTTCCAGCTGCTGATATTTTTCGGGCATCACCCACTTTGCCGTATCTATGACGTTAATATTACCGGCATGTCCCGGTGTAATACCCATAAACCAACTGGGTTTACCTATTAAATGAGTAATTTCTTCTTTGACCCTATGAATGCCCCCTAATTTTAATAACGGCAAGGCTAGTGTCAGGCCAGCAACATTAAAAAGTAAGGTTTGAAAGGGCTCTTGGCTCCAATCCTCCCGCTGAAAATCTAAATCTTCTGGAATCCATATTTTATTTTCAGTGGCATCTATGAGATCATCTTCATCCACCTCGACAACATCAGTATCTGAAGTTATTTCAATGTCATCAACACCTGAACCTTCTCCTTCCACAGGCAGTTCTGTTTGCAATGCAGATGCAGGCATTAATACTCTTGTGGGTTGCTCCTCTAAATCGACCTCTTGGCGACGATTAAAATCTTCCAGTAAACGTTCAACACGCTCAATTTGATGATTTTCTTGTTGATTTTGTTTTTTTCGGCTGGGATGTGCATCAATATGAAACAATTTAGTTCCTGAAAGTACATTTTTACGTTTAGGTTGGCTGCTAATCTGTTCATCAGATTGTTGATGGCGAGAATCAGCTTCCTCAGTTACTGATCCTTGTGGCGATGAGTTTATTTCATCACTTTTTAAAATAACAGACTCTTGAAACTGCTTATCAGATTCAGAAACCGCATCGGAGACCATTTGCTCACTCACGTCAGGATCCACTGAAAGCAGTTGCTCTAAATAATCATCAATTGCAATATTGGACTGTTGATTGCCGGTAATTTTATTCATCATACTGCCTGTGCAGACATCAATGGGTTGACCTTATCTTTTAAAATATCTCTCAGAAGCTGGCGATATGCATCAACACCCTTCGAATCGAGGGTATATTGTGATGGCACTTGATGAGCCTGACTGGCATCTCTAAATTGGGTATCGATGGGTATCACTGTTCGCCACATAAAGTTTGGGAATTCATTTCTCATCATCCTTAATGATTTTACAGATGCTTTCGTACGTCGATCAAACATTGTCGGTACCACAACAAAAGCAGGTGCTGAAAGTGATTTTTTATAGACCATTGATATCGTCTTTAGCATACGCTCTAGACCTTTAATGGCTAAATACTCTGTCTGCACAGGAATGATCAGTTGCTGACAGGTTGCCAAAGCATTAATCATCAACACACCCAATAAAGGTGGACAGTCAATAATGGCATAATCATAACGATGTTCGACATGACTCAAGATTGTTTTTAATTTAAGTCCCATTCCTTGCCTTGCACCCAAGTTTTTATCGAGAGTTGCAAGCGCCAAAGAGGATGGCAATAAGTCTAATCCGTCTAATTGTGAAGGCAAAATACATTCTTCAACCATCAGAGATTCTATAACTTCAGCCATAAAACAATTGAACAAATTCATCTTTAAATCATCAGGCTCATAATCAAAATAATGCGTTGCACTAGCATGAGGATCTAAATCGACGAGAAGAACGCGTTGGCCTTCTTCAGCTAACAATCCAGCAAGTGTAACGGCAGTGGTTGTTTTACCAACTCCACCTTTTTGATTGGCAACAACCCAGGACTTCATCGTTATTGATTACCATTATCTTGTTGATTGTTTGTTTGTTGATCATCAGTTTGGCCACGAATGATCAGAGTTCCATCAGCAGCTCTTATTAAGTTGACTCTTGGTTGAGTCACATTTGTAGCGGTTGGAATAAGAATTGAGGGTGTTTCTAAAAGTTCATTTGCCGCCTCTTCTGCAGCGGCTCTGTCAAGTTCACTACGCGCTGGTGGAGATCTTGAAAACGAAATGACCACACGGCGATTAGCTGCTCTACCCTGTGCGTTATCATTTGATGCAATGGGTTGATGCTCTCCATAACCCACGGGTGACATTCTTTCTGGTGCGATACCATTTTCTTGAAGCAGTTGTACAACAGCAACTGCACGAGCAGAAGACAGTGCCCAGTTTGATGAAAACCGGCTGGTCGCTATGGGGATATTATCGGTATAACCACTGATTTTTATTGCGTTTGGCGTCAACTTAGCCTTACTTGCAATATCTTTAAACAGAGGTAAAGCTCCCGCTGAAAGAATATCTCCGCCACTTGGAAAGAGTAATCCACCACGAATGTCCAGCTCGAATGAGTCTTTATTAAATCGGATTTTTACGAGATCCGCTTCAATGAGTTCCTTTAGACTTTCACTAAAGTTGTCTCTAAGTTCTTCAAATGCTTTATTGGTTTCAGGTGTTGCGGGTTCACCCATATAATCAGTTGGATAAGAGTTGTCGCCTGAGGTTGTGGTGTCGGCCTTATTAACTTCACCGACCTGAATGGGTTGAAGACTACGCTCTGGTTGTACAAAGGCATCAGTAAGAGTTTCTGATAAAATTTTAAACTTACCCTCATTAACTTGAGAGACTGAATACATTACTACAAAAAAAGCAAATAACAGGGTTATAAAATCGGCATAAGAAACGAGCCAACGGTCGGTATTTTCAGACTCTTTATTAAGATTATGACGCATTTATAACTCTCAACGAGAAGCAAAACCCATTAATTTACTTTCAATCATCCGAGGATTTTCACCCTCTGCAATGGCAACAATTCCTTCAATAATCATTTCTTCATAATGAGAGTGTCGCATAATGATCGTCTTCACTTTATTGGCAATGGGTAGAAAAATGAGGTTCGCCGAGGTGACTCCATAGATAGTTGCCACAAACGCAGTTGCAATACCCGGTCCTAATTTACCTGGATCGCTAAGATTACTCATGACCTGAATTAAGCCCATAACTGCACCAATAATTCCGATGGTTGGAGCGTATCCTCCCATGGCCTCATAGACTTTTGCAGCCATTAGGTTTTCATATTCTCTGGTGTGAAAATCTACAGTCAAAGAGGCACGTATTATTTCTGGTTCCCCCCCATCAACCAGCATATTGAGTGCCTTTCGAGCAAAAGGGTCCGGCTCGGTGTCTGCGGCTTCCTCTAGACCTAACAAGCCTTCTTTACGAGCAATGATACTCCAGTTTATTATCTTACGAAGGCCTGGCAATAAAGGACTTGTGGGAGGTAAATATACCCACTTACTGAGTTTCATTGCTAAGATGAAGGTCGTTGAAGATGACTGCAACATTACCGCACCGATGGTGCCACCAAACACAATCAAAGCCGCTGGGCCGTTGGCTAATGCCGCTAAGCTCCCACCTTCTAAATATTGTCCACCCAATATTGCAATTAATGCTAAAAGGGTTCCTAAGATACTTAACCTATCCACTGGTGAATCTCTGTCTGTTAATCCATACCTAAGTTATCGGCAGGTTTAGCCATGACCTGAATAATGAGCCAATAAACTCGGTACATCAAGAATGAGTGCAATTCCACCATCTGATGTAATAGTCGCCCCAGACATACCAGGAGTACCTGATAAGCCCGGCCCCAATGCTTTAATCACAACCTCTTCTTGACCTACAAGTGAGTCAACGACAAAACCAACTCGTTTAGATCCGCTCTGATAAATAACCACATGTCCCTCAGTCATTTTTTTAGAACGATCTGAGTCTTTTATAAGCCAATGTTCAAGATAAAATAGCGGTATGGCCTTTTCTCGTATAACGATGACTTGCTGGCCATCAACAACATTCGACTTGGTTAAATCTAGATGGAAAATTTCACTTACACTGGCCAGTGGTAAAGCAAAGGTTTGATCACCAACAACAACCATTAATGTTGGCATGATGGCCAGCGTTAATGGGACTTTAATGTTAATAGTTGTGCCCACACCCTGTTCGGAATCGATATCGACAACACCATTAAGTTGGCTAATTTTAGTTTTAACGACGTCCATTCCAACGCCACGGCCTGAAACATCAGAAATTTCAGTTTTGGTAGAAAAGCCTGGAGCAAAAATTAAGTTGAAACATTCTTTATCATCGAGTCGAGCCGCAGCCTCTTCATCCATTAACTTTTTCTTTACAGCAATACTTCTTAGATGGTCAGCATTCATACCCGCACCATCATCACGGATGGTTAACAAAATATGATCGCCTTCCTGAGAAGCAGAGAGTATCACCTTCCCTACCCGATCTTTACCAGATTTTTGACGAACATCCGGCATTTCAACGCCATGATCGACTGAATTTCGTACAAGATGCACAAGAGGATCTGCGAGAGCTTCAACCAAGTTTTTGTCGAGATCGGTATCTTCACCGACTAATTCAAGAGTAATTTCTTTCTTTAAAGTTCTCGCCAAATCACGTACAACACGCGGGAATCGACCGAAGACCTTTTTAATAGGTTGCATTCGAGTTTTCATCACAGCACCCTGTAAAGACGCAGTGACTAAGTCAAGGTTTTGTGCGGTAGCAGATAAGGTTTCGTCGTTAAACTGTTGAGTAAGAATGCTCATTCTATTACGCACCAGAACAAGCTCTCCGACCATATTCATAATGTCATCGAGACGTTTGGTGTCCACACGTACGGTATTTTCACCAGATGATACCTTGCCAGATGCCTTTGCTTTCTCTTTTGCTTTTGGAGCAGGCTTTTTAGCCGCAGTCTTGGCTTCTTTCTTAGGTGCTTTTTTTGCAGTGGGCTTTGCAGTTACTTTCTTTTCTTTCTTTGCTTCTGTTTTAGTTGGTTTAGATTGAGTCGCTTTCGTAGCCGTAGGACCTTTACCTTTACCATGAATCTCATCAAGCAGTGAATCGAAATCATCATCAGCCATTATTTCTTTCGAAGCTGGTTTTGATGAATCTGGTTTTTTACTAGCTGCAGCGACCGAATCCTTTTGTTTTTTTTCACCTTCTGATTTTGACGATCCTGGTTTATTTCCTGAGCCATGAAGTTCGTCCAACAAGGCTTCAAAATCATCATCTGACATTGCATCACCAGACGAATCAGTCGTCGATATAGTCGGCGTACTACTCGATGGACTACCACCTGAACCATGAATTTCATCAAGAAGAGCCTCAAAATCATCATCTGACAATTCATCGGTACCGCTGTTGTCATTAGTCGGTTGAGATTTTACCGTTTCAGTTTCTTCGACAACTTCTTCAACAGCATCTTCCGATTCTGGTTTGCTATATTGATTTAAATTATTGAGTAGTTCTGGGTCAGCAGCATCAGGTTGTTCACCGCCGCGGATTGTTTCAAACATCTCGTTAACGGTATCGAGAGCTTGAAGAATAACATCCATTAATTCTGCGGTAATTGTACGCTGCTGATTTCTAAGTAAATCAAATACATTTTCTGTGATGTGACTAACTTCAACAAGGGTTGTCAGATTTAAAAATCCAGCGCCACCTTTTATAGTATGGAACCCTCTAAATATTGCATTGAGTAAATCTTGATCATCGGGTGAATTTTCTAACTCAACAAGTTGTTCAGACAGGGCCTCAAGTATTTCTCCCGCTTCGGTGAGAAAGTCTTCTAAGAGTTCTTCGTCTGCTTCAAATGACATACAATAGTTCCTAAGTCGACAATATTAAAAACCGAGACTTGATAATAAATCATCAACTTCGTCTTGATTAGCAACGACATCATCACGGGTGGTTGCATTCATTGCAGGACCCGTTGATTTCGTTGGTTGTTCAGCAGTTGCTGAAGTCTTTTTTTCATCTGACATTTCGCCAAACATTTTTATTGTTCCCACTAAACTCTCTTCAACCTCATGCACCAGTTGGATGACTCTCTTAATTACCTGACCGGTTAAATCTTGGTAATCTTGAGCCATTAGAGCATCTTGTAATACCGAGTGTAGAAGTACAGAATCTGTAGCCGTACTGGCAAGAAAGTCTTCTGTCGATGAACAAAGGTCTCTAAATTGTTCACCACTGCATTCCTTCGCTCTCACTTTTTTCCAGCCTGTATCGAGAATACCAGCCTTCCCCTTGATACGATCATTAATCGATAGGCCTTCTTCAACAGCATCCATCGTTTTATTTGCAGCATCTGCAGTTAAAGTCAGAACATATTCAAGTCGATCTTTGGCATCAGGAATATCTTGGACGGCTAAAGACGATAAGCGAGTATCAAGTGTAAAATTATTAAGTGTATCGTGTAATTCACGAGTGAGCTTTCCCACTTCATTGAATAAATTTGAATGGCTAACAGAGGTCAACCTGTCTAAATTAGACTGTGCAGCCTCATGATCACCCGCTTCAAAATTTTCGACCAGCGCTCTGGCTTGAGTAATGGTATTTTCATCTATCATTATATTTCTCTATACTGACAACCAAACTAGCCTTCGATTCTTTCAAATATTTTCTCTATTTTTTCTTTCAGAGTCGCTGAAGTAAATGGTTTTACAATATAGCCATTAACGCCCGCCTGAGCCGCTTCTACTATTTGCTCTTTTTTGGCTTCAGCAGTGACCAATAGTACTGGAAGGGACTTTAAGTTTTCATCTGCTCTTACTTTTTTAAGTAGCTCGATACCTTCCATTCCTGGCATATTCCAGTCAGTTACCAGAAAGTCAAAATTACCCTGTTGTAACATTGGAAGAGCGGTAAGCCCATCATCAGCTTCAGAAGTGTTGGTAAAACCAAGATCACGTAATAAATTCTTTATGATCCGTCGCATCGTTGAAAAATCATCGACAACCAGGATTTTCATATTTGGGTCCAATTTGACCTCCGTACTGTAGTCAGTTAGGTGTTAGCAATTATTTAAGTAATATGTTCTGATAGTAGTGTATATCATAAATGGCATATGTCTATGGTTCACCAGTCATTCATTCTACTTTTTAACCGAACCATTGCTTGGCTATGTATTTGGCTAACCCTTGACTCACTGACATCAATCACTTGACCAATTTCTTTAAGATTCAATTCTTCATCATAATAGAGTGCCAATATAAGTTTTTCACGTTCTGGCAACGTCTCTATCGCCTTCATTAGGCTAATCTTAAACTTTTCGTTTTTTAATCCATTATAGGGTTCATTGACATCTGGATTAGTGGTGGTCCAATAATCTTCGCTGACGCCTAATTCGTCAAATGCAAAAATATGTCCGTTAGCAGCGTCCTTAAGAATTTTATGATATTTATCGATGCTAACTTCGAGTAGTTCAGCAATTTCGTGATCCGTTGCAGTATGACCAGTATTTTGCTCAATTTCAGTGATTGCTTTTGCGATGGCTCTCGAGTTTTTATGCACTGAACGAGGAACCCAATCGCCCTTACGAATATCGTCAATCATTGCCCCACGAATGCGAATTCCAGCATATGTTTCAAAGCTTGCGCCTTTACTGTCATTAAACTTGCCAGAGGCTTCCAATAGACCCATCATTCCCGATTGCAGTAGATCTTCAATGAGTACCGAATCAGGTAACCTAGATTTTAAATGGTAAGCAATTCTCTGCACAAGAGGAGCATAGCGAGTGACAACGTCATCCGCAGACTGCAATCCTTCATACATAGCTACACCAATCATTGTTTTATACTCATACTCACTATATTTAGTCTAGAATGCCGCGCTGTACCAGTCTTTCCATAAAAAATTCAATGTTACCTTTCGCAGCTGATGGAATTGGCCACTCAACAATCTTTGAGGCCAAATGTTTCATCGACACTGATGCAGGTGAATCTGGGTATTCACACACCAAGGCTCGCTGTTTACGGACCGATTTTCTAACATTTTCATCAAATGGCACGGATCCCACATAATCGAGGGCTACATCTAAAAACTGATCGGTCACACGGGTAAGTTTACCGTAGAGATCTCGGCCTTCTTTTGCGGAACGTACCATATTAGCAACAATTCTAAAGCGGAATAAATTGTGATCAATACTCAAAATTTTCATCAGTGCATAGGCATCTGTAATGGATGTAGGTTCATCACAAACCACCATAATTAAATCTTGCGATGCTTGAGCAAAACTGATGACATTGTCAGCAATTCCCGCCGCAGTATCGACCAGTAAAATGTCGACCTCTTCAGTGAGAGAACTAAATGCTCTAATCAGTCCTGCGTGCTCCATGTCGCTGAGTGAGGCCATCTCTTTGGTCCCCGAAGAAGCAGGTATAATTTTAATGCCCTCAGGTCCCTCTAAAATAATATCATCGAGGGAACATTCACCCTTAATTACATGAGATAAATTCTGTGTCACTCTTAGACCTAGCATGATGTCAATATTTGCAAGACCTAGGTCGGCATCCATAATCATCACTTTTTTGCCCATTTTACAAAGGCTGATCCCAATATTAAGAGTGACGTTAGATTTACCAACCCCACCCTTACCTCCGGTGACGGAAATCACTTTTACTGGTTTTGAATTATTCATTGTGTATAGTCCATTGGCTTGATCATTAGAACTAACAGTCTCCATGCTTGCTTACCCTTAACAATAAAATCATTTTACCCCTTACTTAGAGCCATTGCGGTGACCCAGTCCTCAGTATCCTTTACACCTAGTTTAGCAGCTTGTTCAAATAAGTTTTCAGCTTTTGCAAGATGCAAATCCTCAGGAACTTTTTGTCCATCAGTAATGTAGGCAATTTCTAGGTTTTCAGAGATAACTGAACCTAAACTCTCCCCCAAACTCACCGATTCGTCGAGTTTTGTCAAAATCGTTCCACTCAGTGGTATCATACTGAAGGTTTTTATTGCTTCTTTAATCACCAGTGTTTGGGCGGTGGTTGAAAGGACTAGGTAGCTGTCAATAGCCTGCCCCGAATTCATTAGGCAGGACATCTGTGTGGCCAAACGTTGATCTCTTTGGCTGATTCCGGCCGTATCAATCAGTATTAATTTCTTATCAGTCAGCTCATCAAGAATAACAGATAGAGTCTGCGCATCATCAGCAACCCTCATACTAATCCCCATGATATTGGCGTACGTTCTTAGTTGTTCATGTGCGGCAACACGGTAACTGTCTGTGGTCACCAGAGCGATATCTTCAGGTCCATTCTCAGCAACAAAGTGAGCGGCTAATTTTGCGATGGTTGTGGTTTTTCCTACGCCCGTTGGACCAATGAGAGCAACGACACCACCATCTTTAAGAATACTTTTTTGTGCTCTAGGCATTGCTGCACAGATTGTTTGTTTAAGTTGGCTCCAGGCAATATCAAAATCATCCTTTATCGTACAGGTACGAGAAAAAGTACTGGCTAAGCTGGCAGGAAACCCCATATTCACTAATTTCCGAAGAAGAGCCGCCTGAATCGGTGTACGATGGCTTTTATCATGCCATGCAAGCTCGCCCAATTGATCCTGCAACAGTTCTCGCATCAGACCAACCTCTTTCCTGATTTCAATCAGGTTCGGTTCTTGGGACCATTCAACGTCAAAGGAGGAATCTTTCTTTGTAGTAATAGGAGTGTTTCGTTGAGTGATATTAGGTGTCTCATTTAAAATTTCTTCAAGTGTCAGTTTCGGCTTTTTGTCAGAATGCACCGTTCCTGTTGTGGCTTTATTCGTTAATTGCAGAGTATCTTCAGCGGAAGCACGAACAGATACCGATCTTTTCTTCTGGCCACCATTGGCCTTGTGAAGCTCTAATGCCGCCTCGTAATCAGTTGCTGCAACCACCTCAACCCCACCTTTGGTTTTACGGGTGGACATAATTGCAGCTTCAGGCCCCAATTCTTCACTCACCTGTTTTAAGGCTGTTTTTATATCTGTCGCAAAAAAACGTCTGATTTTCATTCTAATCCCCTTTTATCCTCTACTGGCCAACAGTAGCTACAATTTTCACCTGTTTAGAATCAGGAATTTCCTGATATGACAGAACATGCAAATTCGGTACACCAAATCGAGCAAATCTTGAGAGCATTGGTCTCAATGTTGGAGCGGTTAATAAAACGGGCGTTTGGCCCCTTATTTCTTGCTTTTGAGAGACATCCTGCAATGATTTTTGCAGTCTCTCTGCAAGTCCTGGCTCAATACCTGCCGACTCTTCGGTGCTACCCTGTGTAGATTGAAGCAATATCTGTTCCAAAGATGGTTCTAGGGTGATGACACTAATTTCATCGGCACCAGCGTTGAGGTTCTGGACAATCATACGACTCAGGGCAATACGAGTAGCGGCGGTAAGTACGACAGGATCTTGACTACGTGTCGCATATTCTGCCAAAGTTTCGGCGATTGTTCTTAAATCACGAATTGGAACCTGTTCCTGTAGTAAGTTTTGAAGCACCTTCACTAAAATACCCAAAGGTAAAATATCAGGGACTAGATTTTCCACCAACTTAGGCGCAGTTTGAGCAAGCATTTTAAGTAATTGCTCAACCTCTTCATGACCAATAAGTTCATAGGCATGCTCTTGTAGGATTTGACTAAGATGCGTTGCGACCACAGTACTTGCATCAACAACGGTGTAACCGAGCGACTGAGCCTGATCCTTTACGTTCGCCTCTATCCAAACGGCATCTAAACCAAATGCAGGATCCTTTCCCTTGATCCCTTGAATTTCACCAAACACCTGTCCGGGATTAATTGCCAGTTCCCTTTCTGGATGAATTTCGGCTTCACCCACAGTCACACCCATCAAAATAATTTTATAGGCATTCGGAGCCAAGTCTAAATTATCGCGTATGTGCACCGATGGTATTAGAAATCCGAGTTCTTGAGATAACTTTTTTCGGACCCCTTTAATGCGTCCCATTAATGTTCCGTCCTGAGCCTGATCAACCAAAGGGATCAAACGGTATCCCACTTCCAGCCCAACAGGATCAACGGGCTGGACATCTTCCCAAGAAAGATCCCGTGTTTCGCTCTGTTTCGGTGCTGTGGGCAACACCGTATCTTGCTCAATGAGCTGTTGTTTTTTTTCATCTTCTTGCCGCTGATTTATTAGATAAGCACCACCAGCACAGGCTGCTGCGATGGTTAAAAATGCAATATGTGGCATACCTGGGATAATGCCTAACAAACCTAACACTGATCCAGCGATAATCAGTGCTTTAGAATCTTTAAAAAGTTGTGAAACCAATTGCGTGCCTACGTCCTGATCTGAATTTTGGCGTGTAACCATAATTGCCGCGGCAGTGGAAAGTAGTAATGCGGGTATCTGAGCAACAAGGCCATCACCAATGGTTAATAATGCGTAATATTGCATCGCCGTACCAAAATCGAGATCATGTTGACCCATACCAATGGCAATACCACCAATGATATTGATAAATAGAATTAATAGGCCGGCAATAGCGTCACCACGGACAAACTTGCTCGCACCATCCATTGCCCCATAAAAATCGGCTTCCATTTCTACGTCTAAACGCCGTTTTTTAGCCTCATCCTGAGTTAATAACCCGGCATTTAAATCGGCATCAATGGCCATTTGTTTGCCTGGCATCGCATCCAAGGTGAATCGTGCGCTCACTTCAGATATACGACCAGCACCCTTGGTAACCACCACAAAGTTGATAATAACTAAAATAGCAAAGACAACGAGACCGACTGCATAGTTACCACCAACAACAACTTCACCAAAGGATTCAATCACCGTTCCCGCGGCTCCAGGTCCATTGTGACCATTGAGCAATACAACACGCGTTGAGCCTACGTTGAGTGATAATCGTAATAAAGTAGCGATTAACAGAACCGTAGGAAAAGCTGCAAACTCGAGAGGTCTTAAGGTATATACCGTAACGAGGATCACAATGAGTGAAAGAGCAATATTGAATGAAAATAAGATATCCAATACAAACGGTGGTACGGGTAGTGTCATCATTGCAAGAATCAATACCAGCAATATTGGAGTACCAATTCCTACAAAGGATATTTTTGGCAAACCTGTACTTGCGCTAATTTCCATAATTCACACCCTTATTCGAAGCCATTATCATTGCCTCACTACCTCTTTAACTCGTTAGGAATGTCAAGATCGGTAACATCAGATGGCCTGTTACCTTTTCCTTTACGAAAATCTTTAAGTTGAAACACATACGCAAGAACTTGAGCCACAGCCAAATACAAGCCTTCAGGAATTGGATGGTTTATTTTTGTACTATAAAATATTGCACGTGCCAATGGTGGCGCTGCGAACATGGGAACTTCGTTGTGTTTCGCTATTTTTCGAATGTGTAAAGCAACCTCTTCGACACCTTTAGCGACAACCACAGGAGCAACCATATTTTCGCTGTATTTTAGAGCAACGGCGAAATGTTCTGGGTTGGTGATCACCACATCAGCCTTGGGCACTTCTTCCATCATTCTTCTATTTGAAAGTTCAAATTGCGATTGTCTCAACCTTCTCTTAACTTCAGGCTTTCCTTCTGCATCTTTTGCCTCATCGCGAACTTCCTTTTTAGTCATTTTTTGTTTTCTTGCATGGTTCCATACTTGAAAAGGGACATCGATGGCGACAATCATTAACAAAGATAGCGCTATGACCAAGAATGAATTGACCAGTAATCCAAGACCACGCGTAATTTCAGAGAGAGTATCTCCATGACCCAGTGTCATGAATTCTCCAAATCGACCTTTAAGATAGAAAATTGTGAATGAAGCAACGACGGCAAATTTTGCAATACTCTTAATCAGTTCCATTAAAGCCGTCACACCGAACATTTTCTTAAAGCCCTTCATTGGTGACATTCTATTTGGCTTAAATGCTATTGCTTTGGTACTGAAATTTAATCCACCAATGGATACTGGAGCAATGAGTGCGGTGAGATAAAAAACAATAAAGATCGGAACCAAGAACATGAATGAATTGTTGATTGAATGACCTAAGCTTTGCAGCATAAATTTAGGATCAAATATTGTTGCCCGGTCAATAATAAAATTTTCCATTAATGTTGAAGCAATACCCGAGGTAGCATAACCTCCAGCCACAGTGAAAATTAAACCTGAGGCAATCAACAATGCTGCAGAATTAAGTTCCTTTGAACGGGCAACTTCACCCTTCTCTCTGGCCTCTCGTTTTCGTTTTTCCGTGGGTTCTTCGGAACGTTCACCGGAGTCTTCGTTAGCTGCCATGACCACACTCCATATTGACGATTGAACACATAGTCTGTTGTCCACGGACAAATTGCTGATTGAAATGCGTTAAGAAACCACCGATTGTAAACCACAAAATCAACAGTCCAAAAGTCAAAATTATTGGAAAACCAATAGAGAAAATATTCAGTGTTGGAGCAACTTTAGTCAAAATACCGAATGACAGGTTGACCAGTAATAATGAAATAATTGCTGCCAAAGCCATCATTAAACCTGCTGAAAACATCAGCGATGCAAAGGATATTATTTCTGCAATAGATGATGCGAGCAGACCTGATGTTGAAACAGGTAAAGAAGTAAAACTGGCCACTATAATTTCAAACATTAACAGGTGCCCATCAATAGACAGAAACACTAATGTTGCCATCATTAGGAAAAATTGACCGACCGCAGGAACAGTAACGCCACTGCTGGGATCATTAATCTGTGCAAATCCTAGACCTGAAGACATTGCAACCACCTGTCCACCAACGATGACGGTTTCAAAAACCATACGGCTAATAAACCCAACAGCAATACCAATAAGCACCTGCTGAACAGAAATTACAAATGAGGCAACACCCAACAGTTCAACATCAGGCATGGGTGGTAACATTGGCGCGACAACGATTGTCACGAGTAAGGCTAATAGAACACGTTTTATGCGAGAAATAATGATCGAACCAATAATGACCATTGACATCATCATTCCTGAAATTCTAAAAAATGGCCATAAAAATGACTTCAGCATTGATTCAAGAGTCGCGAAATCAATATTGAGTAGAGTTTCCATGTTTTAGCCAATCAACACTGGAATGCTTAACACAAGTCGCTCAAAAAACTGCACGATGGTGCCAAAAAACCAATTTCCGATGTAACTCAAAGTAGTCAGTGTGACAATCAATCTAGGAAGAAATGACAATGTTTGTTCGTTGATGCTGGTTGCTGCCTGGAATATTGCAACAAGTAAGCCGGTGAGAAGCGCAGGTGTAATAATTGCGACCACAAGCATGATCACAATACTCAGTGCTTCTCTAAAGATATCAATAACGACTTCTGGTGACATATTTTACCTATATACCAAAACTTGCCGCGAGTGAGCCCATGGTGAGAGCCCAACCGTCTACAAGTACGAACAACATAATCTTAAAGGGTAGTGAAATAACCAGGGGTGATAACATCATCATACCCATGGCCATCAACATACTGGCAATGACCATGTCGATAACTAAAAATGGGATGAATAATAAAAATCCGATTTGAAAGGCAGTTTTAAGCTCACTGGTTACAAAGGCCGGCACAAGCACAATAAAGGGTACCTCAGCACCTGCTGGAATAGGTTTCTTATAGAGTCGAATGAACAGATCTAAATCTGAAATACGAGTCTGACCCGTCATAAATTCTCTGATGGGTTGCTCAGCTGCTGCGATTGCTTTGAGTGGCGGTAAGTCTTGCTCAATGTACGGTATGATTGCCGCGTCATAAATTCTATCGAGGACTGGAGCCATGGTGAATATTGTCAAAAAGAGTGCAAGTCCCATTAATACTTGATTTGAAGGTGTTTGTTGTAATCCAATCGCTCTTCTCAATATACCCAAGACAATTGTTATTCTTGTAAATGAAGTCATCATCACTACCATTGATGGGATCAAGGTGAGAGCTGTCATCAAGAATAATATTTGTAATGTTACTGAATACTGTTGCGTTCCATCAGTTGCAGTGGTCATTGTAAAAGCAGGAATACCTTGTGACGAAGCCAATAAATCTGGACCCAAAGCGAACATTACAAGCATCAGTAGCAATTTCATTTTTCTACACTCCCTGAAGTTTTTACTCCGAGTGCTTTTTTAAACTGGTTTGAAAATGACGTCTCTGCGTTCTCCGGCAAGAGCTGTAAGTCGACTTCAATGTTTTCATCAAAAACATGAAGCTGATTGACTCGTCCTGGTGCAATTCCTATCAAAATTTGTTTACCGCCCACTTCAATCAGGTTGACTTTTTCTCTGGTGCCTAATGAAAGAGTTGCTAAATTTTTAATTTGATAACCCGAGGAAAATTTTTGCAGCAAGTTCATTTTTCGACTTAACCATGCAAAAATAAAGATAAGAGAGACAACAATAATTAGACCAAAAAACATCTTAACAAATGGCGTCAATCCAAGCGAAGAGTCCGGCATTGCTGACGTTCCGGCCATTGCCGAGGAGAAACTCAGAGCGACGAAAGCCATTACTCCTTTAGGGAGTTTGTGAACAATTGATTGCATTATTTTAGTTTCTTGATTCGTTCTGAAGGACTCATTACGTCGGTGAGTCTAATACCGTATTTTTCATTAACCACAACAACCTCACCATGTGCAATCAAGGTATTGTTCACCTTTACATCAAGAGGTTCTCCCGCTAAACGGTCGAGTTCAATCACGGAGCCTTGATTTAACTGCAATAAATTTCTTATGGCAATAACTGTCGTACCGACCTCGAGTGAGAGAGTGACCGGAATATCAAGAATGACATCAATATTCTCACTATCATGTGAACCTCGTGAGTCATCTTTGAGTTCATTCATCTGCATTTTTTCAGATTCAGCTTGCTCAGACATCGCCTCACCCCAATCAGCGCCCGCATCATCAGCATTTGCATCATTCGTATCGTTATCTTCTGCCATTATCGATCTCCTAGTCCGGCAAGAATGTGTGTTCTATCAATTAAGTCTGTAATCTTCAGTGCTGCATGACCTCGTGAGACGCCATATTGAGCTCTAAAGGAAGGCAAGCCACCCGCATTAACTATCACCGAATCGGGAAGTTCAATAGGGATAATATCGCCAGCTTTCATTTTCATAATATCTTTTACCGTTAACTCTGTTTGTACAAGTTTCGCTTCAACATCGGTATTGACCGCCATGACTTCTTCTCGAAGTGACTGTAACCAACGATGATCAACATCATCACGGTCGGTTTGTACACCAGCGTCTAATTTATCTCGAATAGGCTCAAGCATTGAATAAGGCATGCAAACATGGAAGTTTCCACCCCCACCCTCAAGCTCAATAGTAAAACTTGAAATGACCACAACCTCTGAAGGACTTACGATTGTTGCCATCGCTGGATTTACTTCTGAGTCTAGATATTCAAAATTAATTTTGTAAACAGGTGTCCAGGCTTCGGCTAGATCAATAAATATTTGATTTAACAACAGTTGGACAATTCGACGCTCTGTTGGGGTAAATTCACGACCTTCGATTTTTGCATGATATCGGCCATCACCACCAAAAAAGTTATCAACAAGTGTAAACACTAATTTAGCTTCGAAGGTAAATAAGGATGTGCCACGTAGAGGTTTAATACGAACCATGTTTAGACTGGTCGGTACAAAGAGACTATGAACATATTCACTAAACTTAATCATCTGAACACCATTAACCGATATTTCTGCGTTTTTACGCATCATATTAAAGAGGCTGATCCTCAGGTGTCGGGCAAAACGCTCATTGACCATCTCCAGTGTCGGCATCCGACCCCGTACGATTCGATCTTGAGCGCTAAAATCATAAGCGCGAGCATCACCGGATGGGATTGCATCTTCTTCGGTATCAATATCACCATCATCCACACCGTGGAGTAAGGCATCAATCTCATCTTGGCTTAATAAATCGCTCACTCTTACTTTTCCTAATGATTACTAATTATTCAATGATTGCTCAGTATCTACTGGACAATAATCTACTGGACAACAAAGCCCGTGAATAAAACCAGCTCAATGGCTTCAAAGCCGACCTGATCTTTCATAACTTCTTGTGCAACTTTCAAAGCGCCTGATTTTAGCGCTTTACGACCCTCTCGAGTTTGTACTTCCTTAACGTCTGCCAAACTGAAAAAATCCAACATGTCGTTACGGATCAACGGTAAATGTTGTCTAACAAGATCTTCTGACTCATTACTTCTGACCATAAACTGAACCTTAATCTGCATCATTCTTGAACGTTTCCCAGAACTGATATTAACTAGAAATGGTTCAGGAACTGTGATGTAAATCGCTTCACCTTTGTCAGGAATTTTCACCGCCGGCGTTGGTTTTTGCACAGTATCTCCAACAACCTCTGTAATTTCAGCACCTAGGGCTGGATCAACAACCACTTCTGATTCTGCGAAAATTAATAAATAAGCTGCGGTTCCCCCTCCCAGTAGCAAAACAGTGGCAATTGCAATAATGATGATTAGCTTTTTCTTACCACCAGAACTTTCGCTCTGCTCATCACCTTCAGGTGTTAGATTTTCCGCGTCATCGAGTGATAAATCTTCATCAGCCATAATATTCTCTCTTTGGTTATAGTGGTTAATAGCAATTATTAAGCCAGACTTGCTGATCTCAATAATCAATATGTAAAACAGTCACTTAGAATAATAGCAGGTATTTAGAAATAACAAACTGACATTTTTTTGACAAACTTAGAGGATTTGGATGTTACTGGCGTCAATAATTTGGAGCGGTAAGTAAACTAAGGCTAGCCGTTAAGCAAACAGATCGATAATACCTTTAGTCTCTTTTAGTACATCTGAACTATTTTCGATGGTGGGATGGTTCTCATCAATTAGATTATCGTCAATATTTTCTGCAAGATTCTCGGACGAATCTTTCTCAGGCCGCTCAAAACTTTGAACATCCACATCAATATTTTCAAAACCATGTTGTTCGAGTGTCTCACGAAGCTTATTGAGACCAGAGTCAACCAGATCTCGTGCTATAGGGTTGTGTACCACAAATTGAATTTGTGTTTCGTTACCCTGATGACGGATCTTCACTAGCATCGGTCCAAGCTCAGGTGGATCGAGGCGAATCTGTGCTGAATTCGCACCTCTGAGTGCAAGCATACTAACGTGTTCTGCAAATTTTTGATTCCATTGTTGAGTCGGTACACTGACAGGTAGTGCAACCTCAGTCGCCTTACTAGGAATAGCTGCAGGACTTGCCGCCTGTAACTGTGTTTGAGTTAATGACAGTGTTTGGCTATGTGCTGTACTCTGATCGTTAGAAGTTGTTACGTTCCTTCCCTGAGTAATGGCATCTGCAGGTAGACGATTCAGACTACTAATGGCTTCTTCTCTGTTAGATTGTTTGATAATTTGTTCTAAACTCGTATTATCTTTTAAAACTACAGTCTTGCTATCAACAATAATCTTCTCATTCTCAACGGATACCTTTTCTTTAGCTGTGGCAACTGACAACTCAGTTTGAATGCCACTTTTGTCCGATGTAAGTTCCTTTGATTGACTGCTTAATACGATTTGTTTAGGTTTCAAAGAGTTTTCTATCA
>JAUUZN010000015.1 GCA_030589945.1 Gammaproteobacteria bacterium
AATACTTGATCTACAGAAGGTAATTGGTTAGTTTGGAGTAATCTTCTCAGCATTAATATCGTCATCTATGTTTAAAATGGAGCGTCATGCGAATAAGCACCGGTCAACAAATTCCACAAATAGAACTAAATTGAGAACATTAGGCCAACCTCGCTGCCTGGTTTTGTTTAACAAACCATTTAACACCCTTTGCCAATTTACCGCTGAAGGGAGTAACCCTTGTCTCGCTGACTTTATCGAAATAAAAGATGTTTATCCCGCAGGTCGACTTGATAAAGACTCAGAAGGATTATTACTGTTAACCAATGATGGCCAATTACAGCATCAGATTAGTCATCCGAATCATAAACAATCAAAAACATATTATGTTCAGGTTGATGGGAATATCGATGACGAAGCATTGTCCAAATTATCAAGTGGCATCAAACTCAAGGATGGATTAACAAAACCTGCCATTGCAAAACATCTCAATATTGAAAAATCTGATATTGAACTATGGCAACGAGACCCACCTATTCGGACTCGTAAAAATATTAGTACTTCATGGATAGAGCTTTCAATTAAAGAGGGTAAAAATCGTCAAGTGCGACGCATGACAGCGGCCGTAGGATATCCGACACTTCGCCTGATCCGTGTGTCCATTGGCCAATGGTCTCTGGAGGGCTTAAAGCCTGGTGAATTTAAGCGAGTGAATTTGCCTGATTGATGGCTTCGAGTCGGCAGTTCAGCTGTTTCGATTCAGGTACCAAATTTAAAATATCGAGCTTAGAAAAACTATGCCGTGAATGTTCATCAAGCCCGGTGAGAAAGACCTGTCGATGATGGGCTATTTCAGATTGAATGATGTCCTCAATAACCAATGCAGTGGTAAGCCCAACAATTGAAGCATGACTGAAATCAAGTACGAGTGATTGATAATCTGTAAATTCTTCCAACCGATGCTTTATCTCGTGGGCAACTCCAAAACTCATGGGACCATCAAGGTGGAACAGTAATATTTTACCCTCTGAATTTTGTAAGGCCTGTTGTTCTTCAGCCGTTAACTTGTCAGTATTTTTATGACCATCCGATAGAAATAGACCATCTAACTGTAGGCGGGTAAGGCGATCAATAGTAACAATATTGATAATAAAGACACCCAAAAGAACTGCAGTCATTAGATCATAAAAGACCGTTAATAGCAGCACACCCATCATTAAAAACTGTGGCATGGCTGGGAGTCGATGTAGCCGTTTGATAAAGGGCCAATCGATAATGCTAATACCGACACTGATCAAAATTCCAGCTAGAACCGCATAGGGTATATTTTCTACCAGGCTACCAGCGCCCAGTGCTATCACAAAAAGTAAAAGAGCGTGAATTAGACCTGATAGTTTAGACGTTCCACCGGTATTAATATTAATTGCCGTTCGCATAGTAGCACCAGCACCAGGCAAGGCTCCAAATAAGCCTGCGATCATGTTACCAATACCCTGCCCGACTAATTCCTTATCGGAGTTATGTTTTGTCCCGGTCATATTGTCAGCAACCAAGGAGGTCAATAAGCTATCAACAGCTCCTAATCCTGCGAGCATCAGAGCATACTTTATGGTCTCAGCGATTAGACTGAAATCGACATATGGCAATTGAAATGTCGGTAAACCCAAGTCAATTGTGCCAATGATACTGATCTCAGAATTGGGAAACACCAGTATATAAATTAAGGTGCCGATGATCAGAGCAGCGAGTGGAGATGGCATTAGTTTTTTTAATTTTGCAGGCCAAAAATAGACGACCGAGAGTGTCGCAAAGGTTAAAATGATTGATGTGATGTTCGGTGCTCTGAGCATTTCGGGAACTGACATTAACACCGTTAACACATTTGCCCCTGAAGAATGACCTAACATCGGACCCAGTTGTAGGATTAAAATAATCACACCAATGCCCGACATAAAACCGGATACCACAGGATAAGGTACAAGGATGATGTATTTACCTATTTTTAGCAGACCAAACAATATCTGAAAGAATCCACCAAGAACGACAGCGCTAAAGGCGAGCACTAATCCATGCTCGGGAGATTTTGCAATAAATTCGGTGATGACGACGGCCATAACCACTGTCATTGGACCCGTTGGCCCTGAGATCTGAGTATTGGTGCCACCAAACAGAGCTGCAAAAAAACCGACAAATATTGCACCGTAAAGACCCGCCGCAGCACCAGCACCAGAAGAAACTCCGAACGCCAAAGCCAGAGGTAGAGCCACCACAGCTGCGGTAATTCCACCAAAAATATTACCCTGTATGTTTTCTCTCAAATCATGCATTGTCGAATATTAGTAGATTGTTGCTTATATCTCAACATCAACCTTCTGTTATCAGAATGAACGGTCAACTATGTTAGACTCCACGCCTATGAATGAAAGCCCTATAAATTACCAACATTTGGCCCGTGACATATCACTCTGGGCTAAAGATTTGGGATTCTCACAAATAGGGATCTGTGATGTGGATCTCAGTGCACAAGAGCAACCCTTTCTAAATTGGCTCGAAAAAGGTTTTCATGGTGGCATGCATTACATGGAAAAATATGGGCTGATGCGAACACGACCCGCTGAACTCGAACAGGGTACCATTCGAGCCATTAGTGTCCGCCTAGATTATCTTCCACAGGGTGCTAAATTCGCAGAAACATTAGCCAATAGTAAACTCGCCTACATTAGTCGATATGCTCTTGGGCGCGACTACCATAAGTTAATGCGAAAACGCCTGCAGCAACTGGGCGAAAAAATTGCTGAAGAACTAAAAATGTCGACTGTTGATTTTAAGTTTCGTGCCTTCGTCGATTCAGCACCCATTCTCGAGCGTCCCCTTGCCGACAAAGCTCAATTAGGATGGACCGGTAAACATACTCTATTACTCAATAAAGAATCGGGCTCATGGTTTTTCTTAGGTGAGTTGTTGGTTAATATTCCACTACCGACTGATCAGCAAGAACCTCATGAAGAGTCCTGTGGTCGCTGCGTTGCCTGCATTAACATTTGTCCTACTGGGGCCATTGTTGAACCATATTTGTTGGACGCAAGGCGTTGCATTTCATACTTTACCATTGAATCAGCTGAGGCCATCCCTCTTGAATTACGTCCACTTATGGGCAATCGTATCTATGGTTGTGACGACTGTCAGTTAGTTTGTCCCTGGAATAAATATGCTCAACTGACTAAAGAAACAGACTTCCAACCGCGTCATGGGCTCGACTCAGCGACTTTGGTGGAATTATTAGCCTGGTCTGAAAAAGAGTTTCTTGAAAAACTAGAGGGTTCTGCAATTCGTCGTATTGGACATCAAAGCTGGCAACGAAATATTGCTGTGGCTTTAGGCAACGCGCCCTATGATGTCAAAATTGTAGAAGCGATTGAAAACTGTTTAGACAATGCAAATGCTTTTGTATCTGAGCATCTTACATGGGCTCTTAAACAACAATATCTGCAAAAAGATCAAGCTAATCGAAACAACCCTCTCACACAACGACTGATCAATGCCATCAATAAGCAACTACCAAGAGATGCTTAGTTTATTACTAGGTTTTATTTAAAGCCAATAAAATAAGCTCACCCAACTGTTTAAATTCTTCCTGACGAGGTGATTTGTTACGCCACATAAAGCCGATTGAGCGCCAAATATGTGCCTCATCAAACTCTCGAACCACAACGTCAGTACCTCGGAGTATATGGGCGTCGACGGCCATCTGAGGAAGAATAGTAATGCCCATATCACTGGCCACCATTTGCACGATGGTGTTTAAGCTCGTTGCTTGATAAGGGATCTGCAAATCACTGGCCTTCATCCGACAAGCATCTAAGGCATGATCTCGAATACAATGTCCGTCTTCTAATAGCATTAAATCTTGATTTAAAATTTCATCCAGTTTAATTTTTTTATGATTAACAATAGGATTCTCTTTCTGAGCAGCTAGCAGAAATGAATCATAAAACAAATGGTGCGTACCCACACCGTCAGCTGCAAAAGGCAGAGCTAGAAGTAGTAGATCGAGCTTCCCAGATTTTAATTCATGGACCAACTGTTCACTCAAGGCTTCACGAATAAATATTTTAAACTTTGGCTGTTTCTTACGAATTGACTTCAACATTTTTGGTAAAATAAAAGGTGCAATCGTTGGAATAACACCCATTCTCAATTCGGTACTAAAAAACTCTTTTGATGACGTAGCTAGGTCGACAAGATCATTGGTGGCCGTTAGAATAAGTTGTGCTCGCTGATGGATGTCACGCCCAACGGAAGTCAGACTGATCCCCTTGTTTTCTCGTTCTATCAAAGTAATTCCAAGATTTTCTTCAAGCTCGGCAATGCCCGAACTTAAGGTTGATTGTGAAACAAAACAGGATTTTGCCGCCTTGCCAAAATGTTGATGATCAACCACTGAACCAAAATATTTTAGCTGTTTGAGTGTGGGAGTATGGGCCATCGATTTTTCCGATTGATAAATTCGTTTTAATTCATTGGACTGATAATAGATGAAGCTCTATAGTGAACACAAGTTTTTTTGACAGCACTTTCCTTTACATAAAAAATGTGATCAGAAGAACTCCCGGGAGAAGTTTTTAACTTCAATTCTTAACTGAATATTACTAACTTAATATTTCTAACTTAAAGGTGTATTAATTATGTCCTTAAAAGATACAAGAACAGAACAGAACTTGAAGGACGCCTTCGCAGGTGAATCTCAAGCCAATAGACGTTACCTATACTTCGCATCAAAAGCTGATGTTGAGGGTTATAACGATGTTGCAGCCGTATTCCGTTCAACTGCGGAAGGTGAAACAGGCCACGCTCATGGTCACTTAGAATATCTTGAAGAGACTGGCGATCCTGCTACGGGTTTACCGATAGGACCGACTGCAGATAACCTTAAAGCATCCATTGAGGGTGAAACTCACGAATATACCGACATGTATCCTGGTATGGCTAAAGCTGCTCGTGAAGAAGGGTTTGATGAAATTGCTGATTGGTTCGAAACTTTAGCTAAGGCTGAACGTAGCCACGCTAATCGTTTCGTTAAAGCTCTAGAAGGTCTAGACGCTTAAGCTAAGCTACAAGTTATGCGTACTCACGGGCGTTGCTCGTGAGTCGTATAAAATAACTTAGATTCAATTAACAACAATAAGGAAAATTCAATGAGCAGCACACCGATCTCTAAAGAAGGTAGTCTACAAGCCCCTACTCGCCATCCATTGGACTGGCAATCAGAGTCATTTTGGGAAGCTGAGTCCCTCGAAAACGAGTTAGAACGTGTCTATGATATTTGTCATGGCTGCCGTCGCTGTGTAAGCCTGTGTAATTCCTTTCCAACCCTATTTGATTTGGTTGATGAGTCAGAGACCTTTGAAGTCGATGGCATTGATAAAAAAGATTTCATTAAAGTCGTTGATGAATGTTACCTCTGCGACATGTGTTACATGGCAAAATGTCCCTATGTACCACCCCATGAATGGAACGTGGATTTCCCTCATCTAATGTTGCGAGCCAAGGCCCAGCATTTTAAAAATAATGGCACCAGTTTCCGAAATAAAATGCTTTCAAGTACCGATACTGTTGCAAAATTAGCATCGATACCAGTGGTTGATGTCACAGTTAATGCTCTTAATAACAATGGTATTTTCAGAAAGACACTTGAGAAAACACTCGGAGTTCATCATCAGGCGCCAATACCAAAGTATCATAGTAAGACCCTCAGAAAGAGAGTCAAAAACTTAGGTAAAACCATCACGCCTACACCCGTTGGACGAACCACCGGTAAGGTTGCTTTATACGTTACCTGCTATGGAAATTATAATACGCCAGACCTTGGCGAAGATTTCTACAAAGTATTCCAACATAATGATATTCAGATCGATTTGGTCCCTAAAGAAAAATGTTGTGGTATGCCCAAACTTGAATTAGGAGACCTTGAATCTGTACGAGCATCCAAGGAAGCCAATATTCCTGTTCTCGCAAAACTTGTGGATGAAGGTTACGACCTAATAGCCCCTATTCCATCATGCGTTCTCATGTTTAAACAAGAAATACCCTTGATGTTTCCAGATGATGAGGATGTACAAAAAGTTAAAAAGGCATTTTTTGATCCCTTTGAATACCTACATTTACGTCATAAGGGTGAAGCCTTTAACACCGATTTTAAAGAAGCGATGGGCGATGTCAGCTATCAGGTTGCTTGCCATCTGAGGGTTCAAAATATCGGACTAAAAACCCGTGATATTTTAGCAATGATCCCAGACACCACCATTGTCGCTCAAGAGCGTTGCTCCGGCCATGATGGCACCTATGCGGTTAAGGTTGAATCTCGTGATGCTTCAGTAAAAATTGCACGTCCTGTGGTCAGAAAAGTTGATCAACAGGAACCCGATCGCTTTATTAGTGATTGCCCAATGGCGGCCACACACATCGCCAATTTATCTGAAAAAGTTGACAAGGCCGAGCATCCCATGAGCCTGTTACGGCAGGCCTACGGCCTCTAAAAGGAACTATAATGACATTAACACGAGAAGACCTCTGGTCGCTTGAACAATATGCTGAAAAACGTCCAGAATTTCGCTCTAGAGTTCTTGCGCACAAAGAATACCGATTCATAGCGTTGAGTGAAAATGCGCGTCTCATCTTTGAAGACGACATGACAATTCGTTATCAGATCCAAGAAATGTTGCGCATTGAAAAAGTCTTCGAAGCTGCTGGTATTCAAGACGAACTCGATGCTTATAATCCACTCCTTCCCGATGGTGATAATTGGAAAGCAACCTTCATGATTGAATATGATGACGTACCAGAGCGTCGTGAAAAACTTGCCGGTTTAATTGGTGTCGAGCGTCAGGTTTGGATGCAGGTTGCAGGTTTTGATAAAGTTTTTGCCATTGCCGATGAAGATATGCCAAGAGAGAATGAAGTTAAAACTTCGAGCGTTCACTTCATGCGTTTTCAACTGACCGCCGAAATGGTCAATGCAGCTCTTAATGGCAATGCTATTCTTGCAGGCTGTGATCACGAAAACTTAACCATTCCCGGCTTTGAACTTAAGTCTCAGACTTATCAATCGTTAATAAATGATTTGAAACCAGTCACCATTAATTAGTTCTCTGCAAACGACTAAAATGACCGCTTATTGGAGTTTATGGTATGAATGCTAACAGTCCTTCAAATACTCCCAACAATGTAGATCGTCGACTTTGTAAACGATTTAGTCTAGAGCGCCCTGTAAAATTAACTTTAGACAGCGGCCTTATTATCAATGCGATGACTGATGATGTGAGTCTTGGTGGTGTGAAGGTGACTTCACCTGAGGAATTTAAAGATTGTTCTGGTGCAAGTGCGGTACTTCAGCTTTGGTTAGATGATGAGCACTTATCAGCCGAATTTTCTTGCAAAATTGTACGCTGTGAATCCCAAGTTATTAGCCTAGAGCTCGAGCGAAAAAAAGCCGCAGCATTTGGTATGTTAGTCACCAGAGGGCTCTTGAAACAAAAATCTTAGATGCCTGTTTATAAACCAATGCATCATCCAATGCATCAGTTAAAACCATTGAATATAGACTGGAGGAAATGATGTGTATCAAAATAGGAAATGATGAACTAGATTCTGTGAAAGGATTAATGACCATGTGTCTGAATTCCATCATCTCAGATGTTTTTGATATCGATTTTGAAGATCTAGAACTTGAAATGTCACTAAGCAAAGATTTTTCAATGACTGCAGAGCAATCCAAAGAAATATCAGCTCAGATCGAAGACTATTTTGATGGTCTCAAAATCGACATCGCTGAAAATGATACCCTAGAGCAACTTTTCAATACGGTAGTCGCAGCCGACTTTGAGAATATTTAGACTTCTTTACTATTCCTAGTAAGTTAGCCCCCGAACAGACCCCGCAATTTATCTTTCACTTTATCGAGCAACTTCTCCTTCACATCTTCCTTCAATAATTCTTCCATATCGATAGAATATTTAGGATTGTTCATTGAGCCTTTTACTTTTACCGGTATCACGAGCCGATTTAGGTCTTTCACATCGACGCCCTCGTCATCTTGAATCGTTCCTACTAATGATGCCTTTAGTCGATAATTAACCGATTCCTTAATAATGTCTGCCTTTCCACTACCACTTAGATTGAGTGCTGAAGAAAACAGCTTGAGGTCAGGGTTATTAATAACGCCATCCTTTAGAGAAAAACTACCCGTGAAAGCAGAAAAAACGGTTTCATCTACTTCAGCTGTATCTTTAATAGAAATACCCTTGTAAAGAAAGTAGGTTTTACGGATCAATTGTTGGATATTGACACCCTGTAACGCGCCATCGGTAAATGCGAAGTTCCCTGTTCCTTTCATCTTCTCTTTGATACTCGCAACATCAAGACCTTTGCCCGATAGATCCATGGTCATATTTAATTCACCCCGAATGAGTTCATCTTCAAGAAGAGCAACAATCATTGGCTGAGCTTGAACTTTGGCGATAGTGGTATCGAAGCTATAGGTCGCGATCGACCTTTGTGCATTTAGTTTAAGGTTAGTACTCAACTCGCCCTCATAAAATTTAGCCGTCAATGGTGATACCGAAAAGACTGCATTTGTAAGTAGTAGGGGTAATTTAATATCACTGATCTTAAGATTATTTGCTGTAACTGCATCCAAAGTAATTAAACCTTTTAGCTTAAAGCTTTTCATCCAAGATAGGTCGGGCTGTTGAGTACTGACTGAGGACTCTGCAGCAACGTCTTCCTCAGCATCATCAAGAAACTGATCAACATTGAGCTTATCGATATTTAAATCAAAGCTGATATCGGGAATTGTTTGTGCAAGCTTAACCAACAGATTACCCTTTATCTTGGTATCCAACACCTCGGTGGTCATTTCTGAGACACTGAATATTTGAGCAGCGCTATCAAAGTATCCACTGAGTTGATTATTGATAGTCATTTCCTTATTCGGTATTGATTCACCAATAAGTTTAATGTTGTTTCTTAGGTCAATGAAATCGAACCGGTTCATCTGGGCAGATATTTTTATTTGAGCAGCAGATTCAATGATTATTTTCATACCATCGGCATTGATTGTTGCAGAAAAATCAACGGGAACTTCTTGCTCGAGATCAAACTTTTTTAGCTCAAAGTTGATTGCATCAATGGTTTGTAGTGAATTAGTTAATTCATCGTTAATGACCAACTTTGCATTTGAAACTGTAATACCTGCGACTTCAATACGCGTGTCGTTCTTCGATTCGGTAAGCTCTGCATCCTGTACATCTGTGGTGGTATTCTCAACTAAAGAGTTCTCTTCTGCTGATGCTTCAGCCAATGCATCTAGGTTACTCTTACCGTCCTTTCGGGTATGCAGATAAATTGACAGACCATCAATAGAAATTTGTCCTACTTGAATTTTATTACTTAACAAAGGTAGTAAGGCGAGATCGATCTGTGCATGGTTAAACTCAAGAAAGGATTTTTCTGGAAAACCTTCTGGATTTAAAATTTGCGTGTGCCCAAGGGTTAAGCCCAAATTAGGGAGAAAACGCCATGACAAATCACCTTCGATGACTAAATCATGTCCAGAATTCAACTTAACCTGGCTGATAATGTCTGAGCGATAGTCATTCGGGTCAAGAATCACAAAAATATAGATTGAGAGAGCGGCAAATATAGTAACGATTGCTGAGATTGTAATAAGTATTAGTTTTTTCACGTAAATTGCCTCTATTGAGTGCTTAATTTGCAAAGAATCATGTTAATTAATTGTTACCAACAATTGATATCAATATCCTAACTCTAATTACATAGAATATTAACTAAAAGCTGCAATTATCTTCTCCTTGAAAGTTATCGTGGCAAATCACTGAGGTCTCCTTAGTACTGCATATTTCTGATGGAAATATTAACAGTCATGTTTCAAATGTTTAGACCAAACTAGGGGTTAGGGATAGAAAAAGGTATACTTCAACATCCTCAATCGACTTGGACATATCATGTCAAAATTATTAACATCAACCTGCTCTGCCTGTCAGGTTGGTTCGCCACTAGTCACTGAAGAAGAACGTCAAGAGTATCTCCCACAAATCCCTGAATGGACCATTGAAGATGTAAACGGAATTGAGCATCTTTTTCGTCTCTATAGTTTTGCTAATTTTTTAGAGGCTCTTGCATTCACTAATTTGGTTGGTGCGCTAGCAGAGCAGGAAGGGCATCATCCAGAACTCATAACTGAATGGGGAAAGGTTAGGGTAAGTTGGTGGACTCATAAGATTGATGGTCTACACTTGAATGACTTTGTTTTAGCTGCTAAATCGGATGACTTATTCATAACGAAGTAACTTGTTCAAAGAATAGTTATTTCATTTTTTTGTCAGTCAATACCTTTAAACCAATACTAATAAGTTGCCTATCAATGCATAAAATAGAAATTCAAACAGTCCCCTTCACCGGACAAAAACCGGGCACATCAGGACTTAGAAAGAAAGTTACAGAATTCCAACAAACTCACTACTTAGAGAACTTTGTACAGGCCATTTTTAATGCGATTGGTCCAACTCAAGGAGAAACACTGATCATTGGTGGTGATGGTCGCTATTACAACTCAAAAGCCATTCAAATCATTATTAAAATGGCTGCAGCGAATGGCTTTGCAAAATTGCTAATTGGTCAAGATGGGATCCTCTCGACACCGGCTGCTTCCTGTTTGATTAGAAAATATAAAACCTTCGGTGGCGTCATTCTTTCTGCAAGTCATAATCCTGGTGGCCCTACCGAAGATTTTGGTATCAAATTCAATGGTGACAATGGTGGTCCTGCCACTGAGTCGGTGACCGACAAAATTTATAGTCAAACACTTAAATTAAACCACTATTTCACATTAGATAGACAGGACATTAATCTGTCTGAACTTGGCACACACAAGATTCTTGATACAGAGGTTGAAGTCATTGATCCAGTCACAGATTATGCTGACATGATGATGGGAATCTTTGACTTTGATAAGATAAAATCACTATTAGAAAGGGATGATTTTAAACTTTCTATTGATGCGATGCATGCAGTTAATGGCCCATATGCAACAGAAATCATTGAGCATCGTTTGGGTGCTTGCAAAGGCTCTGTTATAAATGCGATACCCCTCACTGATTTTGGTGGAGGACATCCAGACCCGAACTTGGTTCATGCCCACGAACTCGTTTCACTCATCAATGAAGACCAATCCATGAACTTTGCCGCTGCATTTGATGGTGACGGTGATCGGAACCTTTTGCTGGGCCATAATTTTTACATTAACCCCTGCGATAGCTTGGCTGTGATAACAGCCAATGCTCATTTAATTCCCGGTTATGCCTCTGGCATATCTGGAGTCGCCCGCTCAATGCCTACAAGCCGCGCGGTCGATCGAGTTGCTTCAGTAATGAATATTCATTGTTATGAAACTCCAACCGGCTGGAAATTTTTTGGTAACCTGCTCGATGCGAAGAAGATCACCTTTTGTGGTGAAGAAAGTTTCGGTACAGGCTCCTCACACATTAGAGAAAAAGATGGGCTTTGGGCCGTTCTCTTTTGGCTAAACCTGATTGCAGAAAAGTCCTCGCAAGATAGCAACACATCCGTGAAAAAAATTGTTGAAGAGCACTGGAGACAATTTGGTCGTGATTATTTTACGCGTCATGATTATGAGTCTATTGATTCTTCTAATGCGCAAAATATGTTTAGCGAACTCAAAGAAAAACTCAATGAATTGGAAGGTAGAAAATTTAATGGGCTTAACGTTATCTCAGCCGATAATTTTCAATATTGTGATCCTGTTGATGGCTCTGTAACAAAGGATCAGGGCGTTAGAATTTTTTTAGAAAATGACAGTCGAATTGTCTATCGTTTATCAGGCACCGGAACAGCAGGTGCTACATTACGTCTTTATATCGATCAGTATGATGATAATCCTGATATGGAAGATAATGATCCTCAGAAAGTGTTATCCAAGTTAATTATTGCCGCCGATGAAATTGCTGGGATTAGGGAATTTACCGGACGTAAATCGCCGGACGTAATAACCTAAATGAAGTAACAAATTAATAGGATGTCATCTGCCAATGACTTAGCCTGAAGTTTAAATACTTATGCTTCAGATATCACGGTGGTTAACACTGAAATAAACTCATCTAGAACGAAGGGTTTAGAGATGGATGCTTTAAACCCATAATCTTTAAAATTAGACATCACAGCATCCTCTGCGTAACCACTAGAAACAAGACATTTGGCATTAGGATCCATCTTTAATAACTCTGCCATGGTTTCTCTCCCGCCCATTCCACCAGGGATTGTTAAATCCATGACCACCGCATCGAAGGTATTCTCAGTCTCAAGTGCTCCGCTATAAAGTTTCAATAGCTCCGCACCGTCAGATGCAGTTACTGCTCTATAATTATGATGTTCAAGGGTAGCGGTCATCAAACTTAATAAACTCTCATCATCATCCATAATTAAAATTTTACTATTTTGGCTTGCTGTCGTTTTATTCACTTCAGCAACGGGTGTTTGTTTGACAGGTTGAACTCGATTTGTCGGAAGATAAAAAGTAAAGCAGGTTCCCTTACCAAGTTCGGTGTCTAGTGTGATAATTCCATTATGTTTTTTAATGATTGAGTACACAACTGATAAACCTAAACCATTACCCGTTGATTTAGTTGTAAAATATGGATCAAAAATATTATCCAGATTTCTTTTGTCTATACCCTCACCCTCATCTTCAATAGTAACTTTAATGTAAAATCCAGCAGATAAGTTGAGTACTTCATAGTTATCAAGACTTACATTTTGTACATTGATGTGTATGGTTCCACCATCTGGTGAGGCCTGATCTGCATTGATAATAAGATTAGAGATGACCTGTTGGATTTGTCCTTTATCAACGCTGACTTCAAGTTCATCTTTTGAAAAATGAAAGTCTGGCTTTACATTACTGCCAGAAAGATCAAATAAGACGGTTTCTTGAATAAGCGAAGTCAGGTTAACAGCTTCCATCACGGGTTCGCCACCCTTAGAAAAAGTCAGTAATTGTTTGGTTAATTGTGTGGCTCTATTGATTGAGCTTTCTGATGTTTCGAGGTACTTTTGTATAGGATGATCTTTATCTAATTTCATTCTCGCAAGCGAGAGATTTCCATATACACTGGTGAGCAGATTATTAAAATCATGTGCTATACCACCAGCAAGGACTCCAATATTTTCAATTTTTTGTAATTTGTGAAGCTCTATTTCTGTTTCTCGTAGCTTTTTTTCGTTATCCAATAACTTTTGAATTTCAGCCTGAGATTCTAAAACACGAGTATTTTCTTGTTCTATTTTTATGAGTGCATTTCTCAAATCGGTGGATAGCAACCATACACTATAGCTCGTTAGTGCTAAAATAATGGATATTAATATTCCCGTTTCTATTCCAATAATAGGGGGTTTACTAATATAGATACCCTCAGCGTTGAGGTAGGCGAGCAGTAAAATATTAGCCACCATAAATAGTAGCATGGCAAATGAAAATTTCTCATTTCCAAGGATAACGGCAAAAATCAAAACAACAGGATAGAACAAGATCACTTCGTCTTGTAATCCGCTGAACCACCACATGAAAAATGTTACGACAACTGTCGCCAAAGTAATCAGTACAATTGTACCCAAATAATACTTACCACGACGAATAAAAATGAACATACTAGAAAAAAGAACCATTGCAACCAATATGAAATAGACCTCATTTAAATGGCCTAAATACAATCGTTGAATGGCAATAATGGTCAGTACGACTTCAATTGTTATACTAATGTGTAATAGCCGTTGGAGGCGAAGTTTTTGTAGTATTTCACTACTGTGATTAATGATTGATTCTGTCACCGACATAATAGAATTAATGCTATCACGGTGAAGTCTGAATGACTAATGTTGGGTATGAGCCTAGATGACCGGCATGGACCTTATTTAATTGGTCGGGGCTATTCACCCAATACATTTAACCACGCTTGCTATTGCTCTAGGCTCTGCAATAATGGTAACTGATGCAGTCTTTGGTGGGCTTGCGTTAGCACTTATTTTTGGAGCAATGTACTCCGCAATTTTATTTGTTATTGTTGTTCCTTTACTCTACCGACGCATGATGGTGAACAAAACTAATGAGCAAAAATACTATTGAGTTATCCAGCAGGCCAAAAGTCGGACTCGCTCTAGGCAGCGGCTCTGCGAGAGGACTTGCACACATTGGTGTAATTAAGGCGATCAAAGAGGCTGGTATTCAGGTTGATTACGTTGCAGGTACTAGTGTTGGAGCAGTTATAGGTGCGGTGTTTGCTTCTGGAAAGATTGACAGTCTGCATAGTGCATATTTAGGCATGGACTGGAAAAATATTGCCTATTTTTTTGATGTCGTTTTCCCAAAATCAGGCATCATTGATGGTAAAAAAATTACCAATTTTCTACGTGATTACATACCGTCAAAACGCATAGAAGAATTATTATTACCATTTAAGGCTGTTGCTACAGCACTCGACACTGGAGAGGAAGTCGTACTTGATTCTGGTGATGTAATTGATAGTGTTCGTGCAAGTATTTCTGTTCCTGGGATATTTACTCCTGTGCGTAGGAATGAGCAAATACTGGTTGATGGCGGTTTAGTAAATCCTGTACCAGTGAGTGTGGTTCGAGCAATGGGAGCTGATATTGTTATAGCTGTTGATCTAAACAACGATATTGTAGCGGGTAAATCATCTCTTACTGAAACTAATTCAATTGAGAAAAATTCCTTAGTACAGTCACTTACAAGTATCGGTGAAAGTAAATATCTTGCTGCAATGGAACGCATAAACTCTCGACTACAGTCTATAAACAATCCAGCCCTGAATCATATTCGTGCTTGGTTGGCTGAGGAGTCACTACCCAGTATTTTTGAAGTGCTTCTCTCTTCTATCAATATAATGGAAACCCAGATCACACGATCTCGCTTACAAATAGACCCTCCTGATTTGCTAATCCAACCGCCATTGGGAAGTGTTCGTTTTCTCGAGTTTAACAGAGCGGAAGAAATTATTTCACTGGGATACGAAGAAACACGACAACAAATTGAACTGTTATCGACTGATCTTTTTAAAGAATAATTTTCTAACCAATGTTTAATGCAGTAAATCCATTGTCAGGATTGATCCAACAACTCATCACCACTTTGTAGTCGTCTAATTAAAGCCGGACATTATTACAAGTGGTAAAGTTACCACAAGAGAGGCATTCGATGTTAAACGCGTTAGCTTAAGGAAGTATTAAAAAAACTATAGAAGGAAAATGTTCATTACGCTGCCAATCGATATTATGCAAATGACAGATGATTTAATATATCGCATAAAATCAATGTATCCGGAACGGACCACGGACCCCTTTTTAAATATTGGTCGGGGCGAGAGGATTTGAACCTCCGACCACATGCACCCCGAGCATGTGCGCTACCAGACTGCGCCACGCCCCGACACTAGTTTCTCACCTAGAGCGATGAGAAGCGGAGCATCTTAACCGATTGATAGTTAAGATGGAACATTTTTAGATTAAAAATAGCGAATATCTCAGTAATTAATCACTGACCTTAAAGCTATCTGTAATATTTGAAATTCTATTGACAGCCTCATTTAAATTTTGTACTTGCTGCTTTGTCTTTTCAGCACCTGAAGCTGTTAATCCTGAAGTTGTAACAATATCATCAATATTTTCATGGATTGAATCAACAGCGCTGTCCTGTTCAACGGTTGCTGAGGTTACCTGATCGGTCATTTCTTTAATGATATTGATAGATTCCGAAATATGCTCAAGTGAATCCTTTACTTCTCTTGAAAGTGAAACGCTTTGTTGAGCTTGACTCTGATTTTTTTCCATCACAGTAACCGCCTCATCAGTAGCCGCCTGTAATCTCTCAGTCATCTCTTGAATCTCAGTCGTAGATTGTTGAGTTCTAGCCGCCAAGGTTCTAACTTCGTCAGCCACTACCGCAAATCCTCTGCCCTGTTCACCAGCTCGTGCTGCTTCAATAGCAGCATTCAACGCTAACAGGTTAGTTTGTTCAGCAATACCTTTAATCACATCAAGTACACCGGTTATTCTCTCACTGTCCGTCTTAAGTCGTTTCAAAACATCTGCAGCCTTACTCACATCACTTGCTAGCAAATTAGTTGCTTGCATACTGTTATCGACGATTTGCTGTCCATCTGCCGCATTAGTAATGGTATTATTGATTGACTCAGAAGTGCTCGATGCATGCCCAGCTATCTCCTTAGCAGAAGCTGACATTTGTGTAATTGCTGCTGCGATTTGTTCTGTTTGCTCATCCTGATGCAATACAATTGATGTAGCAGTATTCGTTATGATTTTCAGCTCTGAAGAGGTATTCGATAAAAGACCTACTGATTGAATAATCTCTTTTATAGAATCATCCAACTTAGCAATAAATTTATTAATGCCTTTAGCGATCAATGAAACTTCATCATCACCTTTTGCGTTTAGGCGTTGTGTCAAATCACCCTCACCTTCTGCGATGTCCCAAACTGCCTCAGAAATATCACTCAGTCGTTCACCGATGGTTTTTTTATAAATAAAACTCATAAATACCGATAAAAATACTGTCAGAATAAATATCATTATTAATAAGAAATTACTCATAGAGTTTCCATTGGCAATTTGCTCACTAATATTCATTTTGATTTCTAATACACCTCTCAAATCGTTCAGCTTCCAACCCGTTTTTGGTGTATCAGGATGACCATTATGACAAGCGACACATACTTGACTGGTCATTTTGTCGGCAATTGCTACTCTGACAAAAGTACCTTCATCGGTTTTATCTGTACGAGTAAATATAGCCTCCGAATCCATCAATAAGGCCTTCCAAGCCTCACTTCCATAATCGTCCAGTTTTCTATCCTTACGATTTGGAAATGGGTAAGGGGAATATAATTTAAGACTGGTGCCCTGCTTCTCTAACAATTCTGATAAATCATGAATCATTGTTGCGGGAAATGGAAAACTATCCGCATCACTCTTATGATTAACCGAACCTTTTAAACCATCTCGACCGAGAATTTTCTTTACGACATTTTCAGTGTAGTACTTACGAATTGTTTTAAACTGAATCACAGTGTTTTTTGCAGCAGTGATCGATTCTTTTTCTGCATTTTCTTGGATAATATTAGGTATGTAAATACTCACAAATATTAAAAATAAAATTAAAATACTGATCACAGGAACAATTAACCGTAAGTAGATGCTATTTTTGAACATACCAATAATCCTATTTTAAATAACTAAATATTTTTAGCTGATTAATATAACAATAGTACAAAAATCACGTTTTATTAGTGATTAGGATTAAAATTATACTTTTATTTAACGTATAATTATTTATGGCAGATAGGGAATAGGAGAAAAATAGTGAAAGAACTGATTCAATGGGTACAAGAATTACAGATTGATTCTGTATGGATCAGTCAGGTTTTTCTGATCGTCTTTATCACTCTCATCGTCAACTTTATCTGGCGCAGATATTATCAACGAGTCCAAGATAAACTCAATACAACCAAAAACCTTTGGGATGATGCTCTTTGGGCTTCAATACATAAACCTGTTGGTTACCTAATTTGGGTGGTCGGTATCAGTTACGGAGCAGAAGTAGCCGATAGGGTTGCTGACTCAGACTTTCATTCCTTATTGGTGAATGTTCGTCAATTCACAGTCATCATTTTAATCATCTGGTTCCTATTGAGGTTTATTCGATTTGCTGAGAAAAATTTACTGGATGATAAAAAAAATACTGCCAGTAATGTCGATACAACCACAATAAATGCCGTTGCCAAGTTATTACGAGCTTCTGTAATCATCACCGGCGCACTGGTCATTATGCAAACCATGGGATACAGCGTTTCCGGATTACTAGCATTTGGTGGTATTGGCGGCCTTGCCGTCGGTTTTGCAGCAAAGGATTTATTATCGAACTTTTTTGGTGGTTTGATGATTTATCTCGATCGCCCGTTCAAAGTCGGTGATTGGGTTCGCTCACCGGATCGGGAAATTGAGGGAACTGTTGAATATATCGGTTGGCGTCAATCTAGAATACGAACATTTGACAAAAGACCTCTGTATGTACCCAATTCTGTCTTTATGTCCATTTCGGTTGAAAATCCTTCAAGAATGAGCAATCGACGTATTTATGAAACCATTGGACTGCGCTATGAAGATTCTACAAAGGTTGCACAAATAATAAGTGATGTAAAAACGATGCTACAACAACATCCAGAAATTGATCCCGATGCTACATTGATTGTAAACCTTAATAAGTTTGCCCCTTCCTCCCTAGATTTCTTCGTTTACACCTTTACTAAAACCACGGACTGGGTGAAATTCCATCAAATCAAACAGGAGATTATGTTACAGATTATCGATATTGTTGACAAAAATTCAGCCGAAATGGCATTTCCGACATCGACCATTCATCTACATCATCCAGAGAGCAATGCCTAGCAAGCTAATATCAACAATGCTTTTTTAACAGGCAACAAAAAATAGCCTGAACTTGTGAAAGCTCAGGCTATTTTTTTGATATCTTAACTATTGAGGTGTTAAAAGAATAAGTTTAACTCTTAAGCAGTGCCAATACTTCTTCGAGTTCACCGATGAGTTGCTTAACAACAGCGGTATTAGCAGCAGGTGTTTTTTCTTTTATATCGCCCTGCTCAAGCTTCTGTCGTGCACCGCCAATGGTAAAGCCATGCTCGTACAACAATTCACGTATTGAACGGATTATTTGTACATCACCACGCTGATAGTAACGACGATTACCACGTCGCTTAACAGGGGTTAATTGAGGAAATTCTTGTTCCCAATAGCGTAAAACATGCGGTTTGACCAAACAGAGTTCACTGACTTCACCGATGGTAAAGTAGCGCTTCCCTGGTATTACTGGCAACTCGCTATTAAGTGTTGGTTCCAACATAGGATTCTACTCTCGCCTTTAGTTTTTGACCGGGTCGAAAAGTAACTACCTGTCGTGCACTAATAGGTATTTCTTCTCCAGTTTTTGGATTTCTTCCGGGTCGTTCTTTTTTTATGCGAAGGTCAAAATTACCAAATCCTGATAATTTGACTTGCTCGTTCGATTCAAGTGCTCTACGAATTTCTTCAAAAAATACTTCGACAATTTCCTTCGCTTCGCGCTTATTTAATCCAAGTTCTTCAAATAGTCGTTCAGCTAGTGCTGCTTTTGTAAGGGCCATATCTAGTCTCTTAATGTTGCAGAAAAACGCTCCGATAAATGATTAATTATTGAATTAACCCTATCAGTCACTTCTGTATCCTTAAGAGTGTGGGAAAAATCGATAAAGGTCAAGCCCAAAGCAACACTTTTTCTACCAAAATCAACACCTTTGCCGCGATATATGTCAAAAATTCTAGCATTGGCGAGCTGTTTACCACCTACTTCGGTCACTGCAGCTAACAAATCGCTTGAAGTAATCGACTCATCAATAATTACCGCTATATCCCGCGTACTTCCTGGGAATTTCGACCATTTTTGATATTCTGGTAATGCAGCCGTATTCAGTTCATCCAGTGCAAATTCAAATAAGAACACCGGACCTGCTAATTTAAGTTTTTTAGCTATTTTGGGGTGGATCGCACCAAAATAGCCAATATTAACGTCATTTCGCTTCAATATTGCACATTGTCCTGGGTGTAGAGCGTCAATGGCAGCAGATTCAATCTGGTATTCACCCGACGAAGCTGAAAGCTCAAAAAGTGCCTCAACATCGGCCTTAATATCATAAAAATCAACCAGCTGTTGATCGTTTTCCCAATTGTCAGGTTGTCTAGGACCTGAGATAAGACCTGCAATAATAAGCTGTTGTTTGATGTCATCACCATCGGGAACAAAGCGTAATCCTGTTTCAAAGAGACGTACACGCTGTTCTCTAAAACTCTGATTGCGCTGTAAAGCCTGAACGAGACCCGGCCAAAGACTGACTCTCATATCGCCCATATCAGTTGAAATGGGATTCAGTAAACTTAAAGCTTCAGTATCAGGAAAAAGTAACTTCTGTAATTCTGGATCGACAAAACTGTAGGTGATGGCTTCTTGATATCCCCTTACTACCATCAAATTCTTATAACGATTGATACCAACATTTTTTTCAGGAGTGGGATTCATTGCCATTTCGCCGTGGCTTTTTATTGCAGGCATATTGTTGTAACCATAGATGCGAGCAATTTCTTCAATCAAGTCGGCTTCTATTTTAATATCGAAACGATGACTCGGAGCTGTCACATTCCAGCCTCCTTCAGTCACCTCCACCGTCATTTCCAAACGCTGCAGGATTTCAGCAATCACTTCAGCCTCGAGTTCAACCCCAAGAAGCCGTTTAATGCGAGAACTTCTCAGTAGCACGACTTCAGACTTGGGTAGATTACCTTCTATACATTCATCAACCACCGGCCCTACTTCACCACCACAGATTGAAACTATCAGTTCAGTGGCTCGCTCAATGGCGATCACTTGCAGCTTTGGATCAACACCACGCTCATAGCGGTGTGATGCGTCGGTATGCAAGCCATATTTGCGCGCTTTGCCCACAATGGCCAATGGATTAAACCAGGCGCTTTCTAGAAATACATCAACCGTGTCATCAGCAATGCCGCTGTGCTCACCACCCATAATTCCTGCCAAAGCAAGAGGTCTTTGGTGATCTGCAATTAATAAAGTATCTTCAGACAACTCAACTTCGCGACCATCAAGAAGGACTAATTTTTCGTTCGCTTTGGGGAATCGGACCTTAATGCCACCCTTAATCTCACGCAAATCAAATGCGTGCATTGGATGACCAAGTTCTATCAATATGTAGTTAGTTATGTCCACCAATGGAAATATTGCTCTAATTCCACTGCGGCGTAGTTTCTCGACCATCCACAAAGGGGTTTGTGCTTTCGAGTCAATGTTCTTGATCACCCGCCCCACATAACGAGGGCAAGCTTCTGATGCATTAAGCTCAATGGATATAGAATCTTCAATGGACCCAGCAACAGGGTTAAATTCGGGTGTATTCACTGCTATTTGATTAATTACGCCCACTTCACGTGCAACGCCCCTGATTCCCAGGCAATCGCCTCGGTTGGGTGTTAAATCAATATCAATGCATTGGTCGTCAAGACTAAGATAATCTCTTAGGTTGGTGCCCAGAGGAGCATCCTGAGGCAGTTCCATAATACCGTCATGTTCATCCGATAAACCAAGCTCTGATTCAGAACAAAGCATACCCATAGATTCAACACCACGAAGTTTAGCTTTCTTGATTTTGAAATTACCCGGTAACACTGAGCCCACTTCTGCGCAGGCTACTTTTATGCCTTTTCTAGCATTCGGTGCGCCGCAAATAATTTCGACGCTACTGGTGCCATTACTAACTGTACAAAGGCGTAGTTTATCGGCATTAGGATGTTGTATGGCTTCGACAATCTCCGCGACCACTACACCAGAAAATGCTTCGGCAGCGCCCTCTACACCGTCAACTTCAAGCCCTGCCATTGTCAGTTGCTCGCAAAGTGTTTCGGTATCTATATTCGGGTTAACCCATTCTCTTAACCAGTTTTCACTGAATTTCATTATTGTATACTCTTAATTAAACTGTCTTAAAAAACGTAAATCATTCTCAAAGAACATTCTTAAATCTTTCACACCATAACGCAGCATGGTGAGTCGCTCGACTCCCATACCAAAGGCATAGCCGGTATATTTTTCACTATCAATACCCACCTTTTCAAGTACGTTTGGATGAACCATGCCACAGCCTAATACTTCGAGCCATGCACCATCATTTCCAATCTGAATGTCGACTTCAGCACTGGGTTCCGTGAACGGAAAATAGGACGGTCTAAAACGAATATCGAAATCGTCTTCAAAGAAATTATGTAAAAAGTCGAAGAGCATGCTTTTTAAATCAGCAAAGCTTGCATTTTCATCAACCAGCAAACCTTCTACCTGGTGAAACATAGGTGTGTGGGTCATATCAGAATCACAGCGATAAACTCGACCTGGTGCAATAATACGCAGCGGCGGTTTCTTATTTTCCATGGTTCTAATTTGCACATCGGAAGTTTGGGTGCGTAATAAACGGTCAGGACCGAGATAAAATGTATCGTGCATCGCACGTGCCGGATGATGTGCAGGAATATTGAGCGCTTCAAAATTATGGTAGTCATCTTCAATCTCAGGTCCCGTTTCTACGGTAAAGCCTACCTGAGCAAAAAATGCTTCAATGCGTTGTAATGTTCGAGTAACAGGATGCAATCCACCGGTTTGTTGACCACGACCGGGTAATGTCACATCGATTGATTCGGCGGCTAGCTTTTCCGCGAGAACGATTTCTTCAAGCTGATCAGAACGCTCCTGTATGGCCCGAAACAATTCCTGCTTTACAGCGTTGATTGCTGCGCCGGCCTTGGGTCGCTCTGCATGGTCGAGCTTACCCAAACCTTTTAAGAGGTCGGTCAAACGTCCTTTTTTGCCCATATACTCAACTCGGATTTGTTCCAGTTGATTCGGGTCTTTTGATTCGCTGATGGCAGATAATCCTTCAGCTTTAATTTCAGGCAATCTGTGCATGCCATAATTCCTAAATAAGTTTTTGTACTTTTAAATAAAAACAGGGGAAGAGCTTTAGGCCCTTCCCCTGTCAAAGATGATTGTATCTGGACTAAATTAATCCAGAATCAACAACCTTAATCAGACAGTGCTGCCTTGGCCTGATCAGCAATAGCTGCAAAAGCAACCTTGTCAAATACAGCCAAGTCGGCCAGCATTTTACGATCAACTTCAATCGATGCTTTTTTCAGTCCATTAATAAAGCGACTGTAACTAAGTCCACATAAACGCGCTTGGGCGTTAATACGAACAATCCACAGTTGACGGAACTGACGCTTACGTTGACGACGGTCACGGTATGCATATTGTCCGGCTTTAATAACAGCCTGTTTAGCTACACGGTAAACTCGGCTACGAGCTCCGTAATAACCTTTGGCCAGTTTAAGGATTTTCTTGTGACGGGCGTGAGCCTGTACACCACGTTTTATTCTAGGCATCTCAATTCCTCCCTATTAAGCGTAAGGTAGCATTCGACGAATCGAACGTACATCAGCATCAGCAACCATTTCACTGCCGCGTAAATGACGCTTCAGTTTCGTAGTTTGCTTAGTTAGGATATGACGCTTGTTGGCTTGCTTTCGCTTAAAGCCACCAGAGCCCGTTTTTTGGAAACGCTTCGCAGCGCCCCGATCTGTTTTCATTTTTGGCATTGTAAAACTCGCATTGCGATGACAAAGCTGGCCTCAACTCCAACACGGAGATGACGTTATTCGCCAGTGTTTGTACTTGGTATTTTAAGAAGTTTCTCTGATAACCGAAGTTACAAATTTACTTCTTTTTTGTTGGGGCAATGACCATGACCATTTGTCGACCTTCCATTCTTGGAAAAGATTCAACAGTGCCATACTCCTCAAGATCCTTCTTTACTCTTTCGAGTAAATCACGACCTATTTCCTGGTGTGCCATTTCTCGACCGCGGAAACGCATTGTTACCTTGGTCTTGTCCCCATCTTCAAGGAAACGTATCAGGTTGCGTAGTTTTACCTGATAATCTCCAACATCCGTCCCTGGTCGAAACTTTATCTCTTTAATATGTACTTGCTTTTGCTTCTTCTTAGCAGCAGCCTTTTGCTTATTTTTTTCAAAAATAAACTTACCGTAATCCATGATCCGACATACAGGCGGCTCAGCATTGGGAGAAATTTCTACTAGATCCAAGTCGGCTTCATAACTCATGTCCAGTGCCTCTGTAATAGACACCACACCAGCCGGTTCTCCATCAGCTCCAATGAGGCGAACCTCTGGAACATCAATTTCGTCATTTAAACGATTTTCACGTTTTTTTAGACCTTTTCTCATGCCTTGATTAATGGCTAATCTCCTGTGCTCATAAATAAGCTTTCATATTAAAAAATTCTTTACTTTTGTTCGGTATTTTCTTCGCTACTATCAACGTTACCGAAACTCATAATTTGCTGTTCTATCATCTCACTGAAGTCTTCTAATGTGAGCGTTCCAAGATCTTTACCATCTCTTAGACGAACAGCAACTGATTCATTTTCAACTTCACGATCACCCACTACCAACAGGTATGGGATATGCTTCAATGTATGCTCACGGATCTTATAGCCGATTTTCTCATTTCTCAAGTCTAATTCGGCTCTAATTCCTTTATTCTTCAAATAGTTTACAACTTTTTCCGCCCAATCAGCCTGTTTATCGGTAATATTCATCACTTTCACCTGAACTGGAGAAAGCCAAGTTGGAAATCGTCCGGCGAATTCCTCAATTAAAATTCCAATAAAACGTTCAAGCGAACCTAAGATTGCGCGGTGGATCATCACGGGTGTTTGCTTACTACCATCTTCGGCAACATATTCTGCGCCTAGACGACCTGGCATTGAAAAGTCCAGTTGCACGGTTCCACATTGCCAGATTCGACCTAAACAATCGCGCAACGAAAAGTCGATTTTAGGACCATAAAAAGCGCCGTCGCCGGCCTGAATTTCATAGTCCATATTCTTCGATTTTAGTGCTTCGGCGAGAGCCTGCTCTGAGATGTCCCAATCTTCATCACTACCAACTCTTTTTTCAGGTCTGGTGGATAAATTAATGAGGATATCTTCAAAACCAAAATCTTTATAAACTCCAAAGATCATGTCGATGAGTTTACAAACTTCTGCTTGAATTTGATCGCTGGTACAAAATACATGGGCATCATCCTGAGTGAATCCACGTACGCGCATTAACCCATGAAGTGCACCTGAAGGTTCATTACGATGGCAAGAACCAAATTCAGCAAACTTTAAAGGCAGATCACGATAAGACTTTAAGCCCTGATTAAATATTTGTACATGACCGGGACAGTTCATTGGTTTGACCGCGTATTCTCTATTTTCAGAATCCGTGGTAAACATGTCTTCCTTGTACTTATCCCAATGGCCCGATTTTTCCCAAAGACTACGGTCCATGATCATTGGCGCTTTCACTTCACCATAGTCATTGGCACGCAATACGCCGCGCATATACTGCTCAACCTGTTGGAACAAAGTCCAACCATGAGGATGCCAAAACACCATACCCGGAGCGTCGTCCTGAATGTGAAACAGGTCGAGCTGCTTACCGATTTTTCGGTGATCTCTTTTTTCTGCTTCTTCAATACGTTTCAAATAAGCTTTAAGCTGTTTTTTATCAGCCCAAGCAGTACCATAAATCCGTTGTAGCATTTTATTGTCTGATTTACCGCGCCAGTAGGCACCAGCAAGTTTCGTCAATGTAAATGCTTTAATGTGACTCATGTCCGGTACGTGTGGCCCACGACACATGTCGATGTATTCTTGGTGGTGATAAAGTCCAACAATAGAACCCGCTGGAATATCATCACTGATAATCTCAAGTTTGTAATGTTCGCCGCGATCTTTGAATACGTGGAATGCTTCCTCAAGAGGCACCATTTTTTTGATCACTTGATAACCGGTCTTAGCCAGTTCTTTCATACGTCTTTCGAGATTTTCTAGATCTTCTGGCGTGAAAGGCTCATCGGAATCAACATCATAATAAAAACCATCTTCGATGGTTGGGCCAATGGCCATTTTTACATCGGGGTACAACTGTTTAATCGCATGCCCTAGAAGGTGAGCACAAGAATGGCGAATAATCTCAAGGCCTTCTTCATCACGGTTTGTGATAATTGCCAGACTTGAATCATTTTCAATCAGTTCACAGGCATCCACAAGGTTATCATTCACGCGCCCAGCGATCGTCGCTTTGGCGAGCCCAGGACCAATATCCTTGGCAACATCCATAACAGTGACTGCTTGATCAAAACTACGCTGACTTCCATCTGGAAGTGTAATAACTGGCATTGCTTTTTAACCTTCGTTTTTACTTGCTTTAAAAATTATAAAAAAGTCTTTAATTTCAACACTTTTATTGATAAAAGGGATTGAAATAAAGTACTTAAATAGGGCTATCCCGACAATAGCAGCGTAGGATACCAATGACAGCTTGTAAGTCAAGGTAATTTACGCTTATTATCTGCATCTAAAAGCCACTATTCATAACAGTTAGAGCGACAAAATCACTGATGAAATCAACCGGACAAAATATCGATCCCAGCAGTGCCATCAATTGGCCGATGATTAAACAGCTGCTTCCTTACTTGAGTGAGTTTAAAAGTCGAGTAATGTTAGCCATTATTTTCATGATTTTGGCAAAACTTTCAACCATTATCCTGCCCTTCTTTTTAAAAGAAGTGGTGGATATTTTAGGTGGTACCCAGTCGGTTCCTCCTAGTAAGTTTTCCATAAATTCTCCTAATTGGTTACTCACTCCCATTGCTTTAGTAATTGCCTACGGTTTTTTCAGGTTTACCAACACTTTTTTCGGTGAAATTAGAGATACACTTTTCAGTCGCGTCACCGAAAGAGCCATGCGTCGAGTTGGTTTGAAGGTTTTCAGCCATTTACATGAACTCGATATCGATTTTCATCTCAATCGACGCACTGGTGGTCTTTCAAGAGACATCGAGCGCGGAACCCGCGGTATTAGTTTTCTCATGCGCTTTATGGTGTTTAACATTGTCCCGACACTGATTGAAATATCGTTGGTGATTGTTATTCTTTTAACCTCTTATGGTGTTGAATTCGGCCTATTAACCTTTGGTTCCGTGGTGCTCTATATCTCCTATTCTGTCATTGCCACCAACTGGAGAAGCCAATACATTCGTGCTGCAAATGAAGCGGATTCAGCCAGCAGTAGCAGAGCCATAGATAGTTTGCTCAATTATGAAACCGTTAAATATTTCACCAATGAAGAATTCGAATCAAAGCGATACGACAATGATTTAGTGGCTTGGGAAAATGCAAAGCAACAAAATCGTCTTTCACTTCTGGTACTCAATAGTGGACAAGCACTGATTATCAGCGCAGCCATCACAGCCATGATGGTCCTCGCTGTGATGCAAGTACAGGCGGGGATCATGACCGTGGGTGACTTCGTTTTGATTAACGCCTTCATGATGCAACTTTTCATTCCACTTAACTTTTTAGGCTTTGTTTACCGTGAAATTAAAGTTGCATTAGTGAACATTGAAAAGATGTTTGACCTACTCTCTCGTAAGGGTAAGGTTGCTGATGCCAATAATGCATCCGAACTCAATCTGACTAAGGGTGAGATAACATTTGAAAATGTTAATTTTAGTTATCAAACAGAGCGTTCAATTCTTAAGTATCTAAACTTTACAATTACCACTGGTCAAAAGTTTGCCATCGTTGGCACAAGCGGCTCTGGAAAATCGACCCTCGTTAAATTACTGTTTAGATTTTATGACCCAACCTCTGGAAAAATTCTTATCGATGGACAAAATTTGTCCACTGTTACGCAAAAATCATTGCGCCAAAAAATAGGCATTGTTCCTCAAGATACGGTGTTATTTAATGATACTATTTTTGAAAATATTCGATATGGAAAACCTGAAGCTAGCGATGATGAAGTCAATGAGGCCATTGCATTGGCGCATCTTAATGATTTTATTCAACAGTTACCCGAGAAGGAACAAACCATGGTCGGAGAGCGAGGTTTAAAATTATCAGGTGGAGAAAAACAGCGTGTTGCCATAGCAAGAACTATCCTCAAACGCCCACCCATTATGGTTTTTGATGAGGCAACCTCATCACTCGATAGTCACTCAGAAGCCATGGTCCTTAATGCGCTTAATGAAATTTCTCAGGGTGTGACGACGGTCGTCATTGCCCATAGGCTTTCCACGATCATCGATGCCGATCAAATATTAGTGCTTGAGCAGGGGCAACTGTTAGAGCAAGGAAATCATCAACAGTTACTAGCTCAGGATGGCAAGTACGCGGCACTCTGGAACGCGCAGCAGAAAGAAAAGAAGGCGTGATTAGAACGGAATTCTGATTTTACTCAGATGCTTTTTTTTCCCAAAAGAATGTCTTCTCGCCAAGGAAAAATGGCTTCCATAGCTTGATGGCTATGGGCACGCAGAAGTTTAGTGCGAAGGCAGTAAGCATAAGTGTATAAAAGACTTCTCGAGTCATAATTTGATAATCCACATAGCCTATTTCCATCACCACAAAGGCTAGTTCTGCTCGTCCGAGCATACCAAAACCAATCATTACCGATTCTTTAAAGTTAAATGAACCAGTATAACGGGCAGCTACACCCGCTGAGATAATCTGAACCCAAAAGATCACCATGCCCAATAGAATAGCATCGCCAAGCACTCTGAAAATAAGTTCAAAATCGAGTATTAATTTTGAGCCTAAGACAACAAAAAATACTGGGCCGATCCAAGCAAAGGCAACATCATCAATAATCTTACGCGTCTTCTTATAGGTATGTATTTTCTCATCATTTTGCGTCATATAAAAATATTCTTTGCGCATGATGAGTCCTGCCATATAGGCTCCCAATGCTGGATGTAGTCCCAAATGATGAGCGAATATTCCAAATAAAAGTGCAAAGGTTAATATCGCTAAGGTTGCAACTTTACCCTCATTAAACGCCAAGATATCGTGCAAGCCTACTTTTGTGATGATGTTACTAAACCACCCATGAGATTCATATCGAGATTCTCTTCCTGGGAATACAATGAGTGCGAAAAACATTACCAGACCGAAGAAGATAACGACCTGTATGGTTGTATTGAGAATGGTTGAAAGAGTAACAGCCCCTTCTCCACTGACTAGTGGAATAATGGTCGCCACCATCACCAATGATGCAATATCATCAAGAACTGCGGAGGTCATTATGCCCATAGCGGCCTTGGTAAGATGTAGCCTTTCATACTGCAGCACCACCATGGTCAATGATACAGCAGTAGCTGTCATGGTTAATCCAACTAGAATGGCAATATTCTGATCATTCCACAGATACATGGATAAAAAATAGGCTGCAGCAAAGGGTCCAAGGGCTCCGAAAAAAGCGATTCCCCAACTACGTTTAATGCTTCTGACGAAGAGTATGGGATTTTCCTCAAATCCTAGAGCAAACATGATGAGGATAATGCCGAATTCTGAAAATCCTACAATGAAGGGTGAGGACTCTTCGGGTAAAATTCCGAAGGTCACCATCAATGAACCCATGAGTAAGTAAAACAATACGGGTGTTAATGTGGTTCGTTTCGCTAACCAATAGGAAATGAAAACGCTACACCAGATAATTGTTAAATACTGAATATTGTCCATTGAATCTTAAAAAACCTTCTTTTTATAAGCTACGTTGATAATAGTTATAGTCTAGACGTTAATTGGTTGTTTGTTAAATTATTTTCTTTGGAATTGGGCTTTAAAATTGGCTCCAGCCATTGGTGTGAACCCACAGTTCTGTAGGACGCCGCAAGTACATCCATGTATGCTTCGCTGCTGCGTCCTGCAGCAGAGACCTACAGAACTGTGGGTTCACACCAATGGCTTCATATTAACTTTCATGCTCGGGTGTTATTAATTAGAAAATACTTCAGACTTTTTTTGAATTGCGGTTAGTTTATCTAGGATGTGATTTAGGAATGTACGTTCTTCTTGATCGAGTTTATTGAGGAGTTCATTTTCATAGGCGAGCGCCATCGGCACTATTTGACTGTAGATTTCCATTCCAACCGCTGATAGCGCTAGTACTGAGCGTCTTTTGTCATCAGCAGAGAAGTGTCGCTCTATTCTAGCTGCGGCTAATAGGCTTTTTACTGCGCGTGAGATTGCGACCTTGTCCATAGCGGTGCGCTGTACGACTTCTGACGCGCTAATTTCAGGTTGCTCACCTAATATTGCTAGGGTTCGCCATTCTGCTACTGTTAGGTTGAATTGGTCAGCGTAACGACTAGAAATTCCGTCACTAACTCGATTAGATAGAACCGAAAGTCGATATGGAAGAAACTCTTTTAGCTTAAGAATGTTAGCGTTAGTCACTGTTTCGCTCATTTTACAACCTATCATCAATTTCTAGTCAACTCTTTACTTTCAGCTAAAAAGTTGAAATGTTTGTTGCATTTAGTTTCATATGAAACTAATATAAATGCAAGAACTAATTAATCTAATTTACTGACTCAGCGTCACTATTTATATCAGGAGACAATCATGGCTGACCTATTTGAAAATCCAATGGGATTGGATGGTTTTGAATTTGTGGAATTTGCTTCACCGACTCCAGGTGTGCTCGAACCTGTATTCGAAATGCTCGGATTTAAGGCCGTTGCGAAACATCGTTCTAAGAACGCTACTTTATATCGTCAAGGTGGTATTAATTTTATTCTCAATGAAGAAAAAAATTGTTATGCCTCCTTTTTTGCCGATGAACATGGTCCCTGTGCTTGCGGTATGGCATTTCGTGTTAAAGATAGTCAAGTCGCCTATAAACGTGCTCTTGAGATGGGTTGTCAACCTATTGAAATCCCAACAGGTCCTATGGAATTGCGCTTACCGGCAATCAAAGGTATTGGCGGAGCTCCCTTGTATCTGATTGATCGATATGAAGATGGCAAAAGTATCTATGATATTGATTTTGAATTTTTTGATGGTGTTGATCGCCATCCTGAAGGGTGTGGATTTACTGAAATTGATCACTTAACCCATAATGTTTATCGAGGTCGAATGGAGTTTTGGTCAAATTTCTATGAAAAAATCTTTAACTTCAGAGAAATACGATACTTTGATATTAAGGGTGAATATACTGGATTGCTCTCAAAAGCAATGACGGCTCCCGATGGAAGAATCCGTATTCCTCTCAACGAAGAAGCATCACAAGGTGTCGGCCAAATTGAAGAATTTCTTATGGAGTATAACGGTGAAGGTATCCAACATATCGCTCTTATTTGCGATGATTTACTCGCCTGTTGGGATTCTCTAAAGGCTCGAGGTATTCCATTTATGACGGCTCCCCCTGAAAGTTATTATGAGATGCTCAACGAGCGACTTCCTAATCATGGCGAAAGTGCGAATGAGCTACAGACTCGCGGTATCTTACTTGATGGTTCAACTGACGATGGTGATAACCGATTGTTACTGCAAATATTCTCTGAAAAAATGGTCGGTCCAGTGTTCTTTGAATTTATTCAGCGAAAGGGTGACGAAGGATTCGGAGAAGGTAACTTTAAAGCGCTATTCGAATCTTTGGAGCGTGACCAAATCGCTCGTGGTGCCATTGACACTAGTGTCACAACTGCTTAGGAGTACCCTATGAAAATTAATAAAATTCATCATGTTGCCTATCGCTGCAAAGATGCTAAAGAAACCGTTGAGTTTTATAAAAACGTTCTTAACATGGATCTTGTGTTAGCGATTGCTGAAGATTTAGTACCCAGTACTCAGGAGCCTGATCCTTACATGCATGTTTTCCTCGATGCAGGTATGGGCAATGTTCTTGCCTTTTTTGAAATCCCAAATTCTCCTGACATGGGACGGGATCAAAATACTCCAGCCTGGGTGCAGCATATTGCCTTTGAAATTGATGATGAAGATGCATTAATTGAGGCTAAAAAGCATATTGAAGCTCAGGGACTTGATGTCCTTGGTCCAACGGATCATGGTATTTTCAAATCAATCTATTTCTTTGATCCCAATGGTCATCGATTAGAGCTTGCTGCTAACGTAGGAACTGAAGAAATGATGACCGAGTTACATGAAGTCGCACCTGCGATGATTGAAGAATGGAGTCGTACGAAGCAAGCGCCCAAGCATGCGGCATGGTTACATAATAAAGAATTAATGAATAAAGCATTTGGAGCTGAACAATGAAACTAGCATCATTACAAAAGGGACGCGATGGCGCTCTTGTTGTGGTATCAACGGATTTAACACGCATGGTTTCTGCCTCTGATATTGCAACAACCTTGCAACAGGCACTGGATAACTGGTCAACCACAGCACCTCTTTTAGAGGCATTGGCCGCATCACTTGAAAGTGGCTATATTGAAGGTACAGCTTTTGACCAAACTCAATGTAGCTCCCCTCTTCCTAGAGCCTATCAGTGGGCCGATGGATCAGCGTACGTCAATCACGTAGAGTTGGTTCGCAAAGCACGTGGTGCCGTAATCCCCGATTCGTTCTGGACCGATCCTCTGATGTATCAGGGCGGCTCAGATAGTTTTTTAGGACCTAATGAAGATATTGAAATGCCAACGGATCAGGGTTGGGGAATCGATTTCGAAGCCGAAGTTGCCATCATCACTGATGATGTGCCCATGGGTGTCAGCGCTGAAGATGCTGGCCAATACATCCGTCTACTGATGATTGTCAATGATGTGTCCTTACGTGGACTCATTCCAGCTGAGCTTGCTAAAGGCTTTGGTTTCTTTCAATCCAAACCCTCCAGTGCATTTAGTCCAGCCTGCGTGACACCCGATGAATTGGGCGATGCATGGAAAGATGGCGTATTAAGCTTGCCATTAAAATCAACCTACAACGGCAATTTGTTTGGTGAACCCAACGCTGGCATTGATATGACCTTTAACTTTGCTCAACTCGTTGCTCATGCTGCAAAGTCGCGACCTCTCGCATCAGGATGCATTATTGGTTCTGGAACAGTTTCAAACAAACTGGATGACGGACCGGGTAAAGCAATCACCGAAGGCGGAGTTGGCTACAGTTGTATCGCTGAGGTTCGCATGATTGAAACCATTAATAATGGCAAACCCAGTACTGAGTTTATGAAGTTTGGTGATACCATTACCATTGAAATGAACGATGCTAATGGCAAGTCAATTTTTGGTTCAATTAATCAGACGATTGTACAGGCTTAAAAAGTACTGGGATTAAATAATGGAACATGTTCTATACGATTATTTTCGATCAACTGCAGCCTATCGGGTTCGCATCGCATTGAATCTTAAAGGCATCCAGACTGAACATGTTCTCATTAATCTTAAACCCGGTGTTGATGAACAAAAAGCGACCGCCTATAAAGATATTAATCCTCAAGGTCGAGTTCCGACCTACATTGAGGATGATTTTGTACTTGCACAATCTCCTGCTATTTTGGAATATCTCGAAGAGTGCTATCCCAACCCTGCTCTGTTACCTACTGATCCACATAAGCGAGCAAAAGTGCGACAATTGTGCGCCACCATCGCCTGTGATATTCATCCACTCAATAACCTCAGTGTTTTACAATATTTAAAAAATGAATTAGCCGCTGATACTGACGCGGTCAGTCAGTGGTATAGCCACTGGGTGACTGAAGGGTTCAATGCCGTTGAGGCCATGTTAACGACTTCAGATTCAGCTGGCACACCCTACTGCTTCGGTTCTGAAATTACACTTGCCGATATTTATCTTACAGCTCAGGTCTACAACGCCAATCGTTTTAATGTCGACATTAGCGGCTATCCAATGATCATAAAAATCGAAGCTGCTTGTCAGAAAGTTTCAGCCTTTCAAAATGCCTCACCAGAAAAGCAATAGTTATTCCATATACTTCGCCGCCTTAAAACAAACATAATAATAGTCAGTAAGCACTCTTAAAAATTGGGGTCAGAGTGAATTAATTTGATAATTGACTCTGACCCCAATTTTTAATTCACTCTGACCCCAATTTTCATTTATCTTCTTTAACGAAGTTTCTTTTCTGATTAAATGATGGTTAGATAGTTATCTTTTTATTGTTGATTAGGAAAATTTTATGAAAACCTTTCTTTTTATCATCATGAGCTTTCCGCTCTTTGCGGATGAGATTGTACTTACCGATAAACAAGCCAATTATGTCGCTATGAAGGTCTGGCAAAATGAAGGTGCTGGACTCGATAAATATTTAATCCATTGGAACGATGGTGAAGACTTTGCATCAGTAGGTATCGGGCATTTCATTTGGTTTTCAAAAGGTCATACGGAAAACTTTCAAGAAATGTTCCCACAGCTGATTGCCTTCATGGAAGAGAAGAATACTCCTCTGCCTAGTTGGCTTAATTCAAAAACACCATTGCCATGGAATTCTAAAAAAGGATTCTATCTGGCTAAAAATTCAAAAAGTAAACAATATTTAGAACTTTTTCAGTTTTTAAAATCTACAAAAGGGCTTCAGGCTAAATTTTTAGCACAGCGATTAAATTATGCACTACCAAAAATGCTCAATAGCCTCAATGACAGTGATGGAGATGATAATAAAAAGGTTCTTATTGAACGACATTTTAATCAAATATTAAATAATACTGATGGTAGTATTAATGAACAGGGTCTGTATGCACTGCTTGATTATATTAATTTTAAAGGTGAAGGCACTGTTCTAACCGAGCGATATCATGGTCAAGGTTGGGGACTGCTGCAGGTATTAACCCATATGGATGCAAGCGAACCGAACCCTCTAAAAGCTTTTTCTGAATCTGCCGATGCAATGTTAAAGCGGCGCATTAAAAATTCTCCTCCAGAGCGCGGAGAGATTCGCTGGAAGGACAACTGGCACAATCGAGTTCTATCGTACGCACCTTAATAAACAGGCTGGATAAATAATGCAAGACACGCTCGACCTCGGAATATTTTCATTACTACCTTTAGCCATTGCTTTGTTGATTGCTTTTAAAACACGCTCGGCTGTTTTTTCTCTACTGACAGGTGCAATCGTAGGCGTACTGATGTTAAGTGGTTACGCGTTAACCCATACATCGGTTGAGTACAGTAACAATCCTTTTATGGTCTTGAATAAATTATTTCAGAGTTCCTTAGGCAATGCAGATTTTATTTGGATATGTCTCATTGTATTTTTAATTGGCATTTTATTTGAGTTATTTAAACATGCAGGAGTGATTTCAGCCTTTACCATTCGGATGTCACATAAGGCTAAAAATCAGAAATCCGTTGGGCTTACAGCTTGGGTTCTGGGCTTTGTGATTGTTGATGATTATTTTAGTCCATTAATGTCTGGTGCAGTGATGCGACCGTTGAGTGACTCCGTAAAAATGTCGCGAGAAAAATTGGCCTTTATCTTAGATTCAACCACTGCCTCAGTCTGCATTTTAATGCCCTTTATGGCTTGGGGAACCATGATGACCGGCTTGATTAAAGCTCAAGGCGGTGCAGTACAAAGCATCGAACAGGCCTTTAGTGTTTTCTTATATTCCATACCTTATAATTTTTATTCAATCTTGTTGCTGATCTTCTCGCTGGGTATTGTGTTGAAGTGGATCCCTGATTTTGGCCCAATGAAAAAAGCAGAACTGCGGGCTATCACGACGGGCAAGGTGATTCGAGATGGTTCTATGCCTTTAACTGATTTAGAGGCTGATGATCTATTAAAGCAACATAAAGACTGCAACCTGATATTTGAATTTTTAGTACCTGTAGTACTCTTGTTCAGCAGCATTCTCGGTAGTTTGTGGTTGACTCAACAGGTCATGATCGTTGAGTCGTTTATGTTAGTGATCAGCTTTCAAATCATTCTAATGTCACTAAAGGGTAAATTTGATGATATAGAGCAATTAACCCAATTGATGATGATCGGTATCAAAGAAGTCATGCCCGCAATTGTTATAATTGCTTTGGCTTATTCTATTAATGGTGTCACCAAAGAATTGGGTTCTGCTTACTATATTGTTGAAATATCGAAGGATTTTCTAAGCCCATCAGCCCTGGTTGCTACAACTTTTGTTTTAACCGCTTTGTTTTCATTTGCCACCGGCACATCCTGGGGAGCCTATGCACTGATGGTTCCATTATCACTGCCCGTTGTTTATTCACTCAATGGTGGAGTAATTGACAATTTACTCTTCCAAACTGTCGCTGCGATAGCCGGTGGTGGTATCTTTGGTGATCACGCATCTCCTGTGTCAGATACCTCTGTGTTAGCTTCAGCAGGCGCTGGCAGTGATCATATGGATCATGTGATTACTCAACTTCCCTACGCGTTAGTCGTTGCATTTGTTACGGTAGTTTTATACCTGATTTTGTAACCCTGTCATATGGGGGTTATGGATGGTTAACCATACCCTTTTAACCACCAGGATTAATTGCTGCGGTAAACAAACTACTTAATATTTAACCTGATAAAATCAATCATCCAGTGAGCTACAATATCAGAACTGGTGTTTTTTGTGAGAGTAGCCTTCCCTTTATCCCGAATACCCTGCGGAATTATTTCTCTTCGAAGGTCCATCAGGGCTGAGGAATATTCGCGGCTAAATTCAGGGTGACCCTGTATTCCAAGAAAATGATCACCGATTTGTATCATACTGTAAGGACAAAATTCACTACTAGCAATGACCTTGGTATGAATCGGTAATTGAGAGATTTGATCCTGATGACTGACTACTAAATCGATTGAGTTCAGTTGAGTTTTCATCCAAGGTTGAGACTCTTTGATATCACTTGAATGAACACCTACACCCCATCCCTTATGAGACTTTTCAACCTGACCGCCCAATGCTTTCGCCATTAATTGATGACCAAAACATATTCCAACGAAGGGAATTTTTTCTCGATATAGGTCCCTTATAAAATCTTCAAGGCTGACAATCCATGAAACTTTATCATTAACAGATGACTTACTTCCACTAGTCATATAAGCATCGCAGTCATGAATCAATTTGGGGAAATTACCATCTACAACAAAGTAGTATTGTATGACTATATTGTTATCGAACGGTCGAAACAAATCATCAAACATCTTTGGATAATCACCATGCTCTGACTGCAAACTCGGATGCAAATGATCACAAATTAAAATACCCAACTTCAACATGAACAATACCTTCTGATCTGGTTTTACAGAGTGCCGTTAACAGCAGAAACAAATATTTTAGAATACTGTCCTTCACTAAATGTAATAGGATTTCCTCCGGCTGTAGCATCCTTGGTTGCCATTTTACCAATGAGCTCTGTCTTAGATGCATCAATTCCGATTTCAGATAATGTGTGTGGAATTAATATTTGTTCCCTTAACTCAACAATCCAACTGAGAAAACCTTCAAACGTGCAATCAGCTAAACCAATGTATCGAGCCAGACGTTCTATTCGAACTTCAATGACACTTTTATTGGCTTTTAGTACGTAGGGCATGAGTATCGCGTTAAGTAATCCATGATGAGAATTGTACGTTGCTCCCAAGGAATGAGCCAGTGCATGCATTCCGCCTAAGCCTCTTTGAAATGCCGTCGCGCCCATGCTTGAAGCGACCATAACCTGCGCCCTCGCTTCTAGATCTTCTCCATCGACGCATACTCGAGGTAAATAGTTTTTGATCAGACGAATCGCTTCAACTGCTATTCCTTCGGCCATTGGATGATAATAAGGGGCACAATAAGCTTCCAGTGCATGAGAAAATGCATCCATACCAGTCGCAGCTGTCAGCGCCGGTGGTAAGCCAATGGTTAACTCGGCATCTAAAATGACGATACTTGGCATCATATTAGGATGAAAAATAATACGTTTCACCTGCTTCTGAGGATCTGTAATGACAGACGCTCTACCGACTTCAGATCCCGTACCTGAGGTGGTTGGCACTGCAATTACGGGTGCCATCTTTTCAGTGTTAACGGTTCGCCAGTTGCTTGCAACATCCTCATAGTCCCACAAAGAACCCTGTTGTCCGACCATCAAAGCAATGGCCTTTGCAGCATCGATTGCTGAGCCTCCACCAAAGGCGATCACTCCATCATAGCCGCCTTCTTGATAGGCAATAACACCATTTTCAACATTGTTGTCTGTAGGGTTGCTGGTTACATCACTAAATACGCCACAATTTAAACCATCATTTTGGCAATTAGTTTGTGCTTCACTAATCATCTGTAATGCTACAAGTCCAGGGTCAGTGACAATTAGAGGTGCTTTCATTCCCAGCTCTTTGCAAAAGGTTGGTAATTTAGCAATACGCCCTAAGCCTTGACGAATATTTGTTGGGTAATGCCAATTTGCATTAAACATCTTTGGATCAAAGGAAGGCGATTCAGACATTAGAGTTCTACTTTTAGATGGAATGATTTGGGACGTGTTAAAGAATTATAGCCCATTGAAGAGAGGCTACAACCTCTACCCGAATTTTTGACACCGACCCACGCTAAACCTGGATCTAAATAATCGCATCGGTTGATGAAAAATGTACCGACTTCAAGCCGTTCACCAATCTCAGTTGCACTCTCAATATCAGCACTGAACACTGATGCTGTGAGACCAAAGTTTGAATCGTTCATTAAATCAATGGCTTCAGCATCATTAGAAACTTTCATGATTCCCACAACTGGACCAAAGCTTTCTTCGGTCATGATACTCATGCTGTGATCCACATTGGTTAATAATTGAGGCGCTAAATAATTACTTCTTTCGTTATTAAGCGGAAAGGATTTTGGATCGATATGCGCAACAGCTCCCGCCTCTAACGCATCATTAATTTGTCGTCTGATGAATTCAGCCGATGAAGCTCTAACAACGGGTCCTAATGTGGTTTCTGGGTTGTCGGAGCGACCCAGTTGATATTGATTAATAAGCTCAACAGACTTTGCTATAAAATCATCAAAAATAGACTCAGCAACATAAATTCGTTCAATACCACAGCATGATTGTCCCGAATTGAAATAAGCACCATCAATACAGGTTTCAACGGCATAATTAACATCAGCATCGGCCCGTACATACGCGGCATCTTTACCACCAAGCTCCAATCCGACTCCAATAAATCGACCACTAGCTTTACGTTCGACCATTTGTCCACCAGCAACTGAACCGGTGAATGCCACGTAATTAATTTTAGGTGATTCTATAATGGTTTCAGTACTGGCATGACTTAAGTGCAGATATTGGAAAACTCCCTGAGGTAAACCAGCCTCTTTAAAGGCATTAAATAATTGCTCGGCACATAAGGGCGTTTGTGCGGAGTGTTTCAGGATGACTGAGTTACCTGACATTATTGCCGGGATAATTGCATTAATGGCTGTTAGGTATGGATAGTTCCAAGGAGCAATAATGAAAGCAACGCCTAAGGGCTCTCTCTTGATGTAGCGAATAAATCCAGGCTTATCCGCAAGCTTTATATCTGCTAGAGCGCTTTGTGCGATATCAATCATATATCGCGCTCGTTCTGCCAATCCAGCAACCTCCCCTGCTGCGTATTGAATCGGTCGCCCCATCATCCAACAAAGTTGTTCGGCGATTTCATCTTCATTGGCTACAAAACAATCTACCATTTTAAGACAAATCGCTTTCCTTTCTTGCAGTGAAGTTTTACGCCATAATTTTTGTGCATTGGTAGCATCTTCTAATGTCGTTATTATTAATTTATCCGATGCTAATTCTCGCGTGACATAAATAGAATCGTCTATGGGAGAGCGGGTAATTTGTTGAGTAGTCAAAAAGTTAATTCCTAAATAATTTCAAAATAGCGCTGCAATTCCCAATCAGTGACATGCTTTCTAAACTCACGCTCTTCCCATTCTCGTGACGCTGAATAATGTTCTACAAATTCTTCTCCAAACATTTCTTTTGCAGCTTCAGAATGCTTTAACCGAATTGCTGCTTCGTACAGAGTTTGAGGAAGAGCAGTATCTTTAGGATGAGTTTGTTCGTAAGCATTTCCTTTCACCTGAGGATGTGGCTCAAGTTTATTCTCAACGCCGTAGAGACCGGATGCTAACGCTGCAGCTAGAGCCAAATAAGGATTAGCATCTGCTGAACCAAGCCGATATTCTAATCGCTGTGATTTTGCACTACCGGGTATAACACGCAGTGCGGTTGTTCTATTTTCGACACCCCAGGTGGCATCAAGCGGTGCCCACATACCAGGAACCATTCGGCTATAGCTGTTTACAGTGGGTGCAATCATTGATAAAAATTCAGGCATTAATTTCTGCTGACCCGCTAAGAAGTGTCGTTGGATATCACTCATATTATGATCATTGTTTGGCTCATGAAATACGGACTTTCCACTCTGATCTTTTAACGAAATATGGATATGACCGCTTTGTCCGGGCAAATCTTTTGACCACTTGGCCATAAACGTTGCCATCATCCCATTGCGTTGTGCCCAAATTTTTATAAAGGTTTTAAACAGTGCTGCTTTGTCTGCCGCATCACTTGCATTGTCGTAGGTCAATGCAGCTTCTAAAACTCCGGGGCCCGTTTCTGTGTGTAAGCCTTCTATGGGAAAATCCATCTCTTCAGCCAGTTCAAGAATCTGTTGATACAGTTCAGAATGTACCGAATTTCTAAGCATGGAGTAGCCAAAAAACCCAGGTGTGATTGGCGTTAGATCTCTATAATTTTTTTCGCGAATCGAATCAGGTGTTTCGTTGAACATAAAAAATTCATACTCAAATGCTGCAGTAGCATCAAAACCTAATTGACTGGCTCGACGAATGATTTTTTGCAAGATTCCCCGCGGACAAAGTTTTTCGGCTTCATCAGAAAATTCAGCGAGGAACAGCAACATATTATCTTCAAAGGGTACAGAGCGACATGAACTTGGAATAATTCTAACCGGGGCATCCGGATAGCCCGTATGCCAACCCGTATAACTCACATTGTCATAAAGTTGATCGTTAGAATCCCATCCTAAGACAACATCACAAAAAGCAAAACCATTGTCTAATGATGAAAAGAACTTGTCTTTACTCATATATTTGCCGCGCATTACACCATCAATATCAAATAATCCTACTTTGATGTGTGTTAAGCCTCGCTCTTCAATGATGGCTTTCGCATCAGCAATTGTTTGAATACTTCTAGGTTCTAACATGAGATCTCCAACGGACTAATTAAGTTCTGATTCAGCTGCAGCAATTGCTGCAAATTCCTCTTCTGGTACTTTAGCCACCAAATGGTGTCGACTGTAAAATGCAAAATAGGCGACTAAAATGGCATAAAATACGGCTGACCATAATGCAGCATTAAGACTCACTACAAAGGTACTGACGAAGGCAACCAGTGATAAAATGAGTGCTATTGCTGAGGTCATAATACCACCCGGTGTTCTAAACGGACGCTCCATGTCAGGCTCTTTTATTCGCAGCAAAATGTGAGAAAGCATCATCATGAAATATGAAATAGTTGCTCCGAATACTGCCATTGTGATCAACAGATCACCCTCTCCAGTTAATGAAAGCAAGAAACCTATAACTCCAGGAATAACCAAGGCATAGGTCGGAACTTTTCTTTTACTGGTGACTGATAGGAACCGTGGAAGATAACCTGCACGAGATAAAGCAAACACCTGTCGAGAATAACCATAGATGATAGAAAAGAAGCTAGCAATCAAGCCAAATAATCCAACCACATTGACAAAAATAGGGATATACGAATCTTCACCATAAACGACTTGAAGTGCTCCGACTAAAGGAGCGCCGTGATCTTTCATCATTTCAGTACCCGCGACTCCTGGTGCAATAAATAAAACCAGTGCAGCAAAAACCAATAGAATCAGCATCGCGACAATAATTCCTTTGGGCATATCTTTTCCAGGATTAGTTGTTTCTTCAGCCGCTAAAGGCACCCCTTCCACTGCTAAGAATAACCACATTGCGAATGGGATGGCTGCCCAGATGCCAATGTATCCCTCTGGTAAAAAGGCACTTGAACCAACGGCAGCTTCATTGACAGCAGTATTAAACAAATTGTCTATTTCAAAATAAGGAATAAGCCCTAGAGCGAATACTAAAAGCGCAACAACGGCTATACCGGTAATCACCATCATGACCTTGAGCGCTTCACCGACTCCAAACAAATGAATACCCACAAATATCGTATAACTGGCCGCGTAGATCAGTGGACCATTGAATCCAAACATTTCATTAACATAGGCACCAATAAAAATTGCGATTGCTGCTGGTGCAATGGAATACTCAAGCAAAACTGCCGTACCGGTCAAAAATCCACCCCAAGGTCCCATCGCACGACGTGCAAAACTATAACCACCTCCAGCAGTTGGTAAAGAAGCAGACATTTCAGCCAAACTGAACACCATACAGGTATACATGGTTGCCATGAGGATGGTAGCGACCAACATTCCACCGAATCCGCCCATGGCAAAGCCAAAGTTCCAACCTGCAAAATCACCTGATATGACATAGGAGACACCTAAACTGGCTAATAATACCCAGCCTGCAACACCTTTTTTAAGTTGACGATTTTCTAGATAATCATCGGAGACGTCTTCGTACTCGAAGGTCGAATTTGAGTTCATACTGTCTGATTTATTATTACTCATGATTAATACCCAATTATTATAATTATTAGTGGAGCAAGAGAAGGATAATCATTATAACGAATCATGTCCAGAAGGTACTGATGCCAAGTTAAGATTTGAAAGTGTCAATATTGGACTACCATATGGGATTGAAACTGGGGATAATGGTCAAGATTTATTGGATTGGCCGCAACATAAAATAATAAGAAAGAACTGAAGAATGATTCTATCAATTGACCAGGGTACTACAGGAACTACAACGATAATCTTTGATCAAGAAGGTCACATTTTATCTAAAGCTCATAATGAGCATCGTCAAATATATCCTAATCCTTCTTGGGTCGAGCATGACGCTGAAGAAATATGGACCGTCACATTAAAAACAGTTCAACAGACTTTAGCTTCAGCCAATATAACGGCAATTGATTTAACCTGTATTGGTATCACCAATCAACGTGAAACAGTCGTGCTTTGGGATAAGAGAACGGGAAAGCCTGTCCATAATGCAATTGTTTGGCAATGTCGGCGTTCCAGTGAAATTTGCGAGAAGATTAAATCACAGCGAAAAGAACATTGGATTCGGAGTAAAAC
>JAUUZN010000011.1 GCA_030589945.1 Gammaproteobacteria bacterium
AAATACAATGTTGCTGTCGTAGGAGCAACCGGTGCCGTTGGCGAAACAATGTTAGAAATATTGGCAGAACGTCAGTTTCCAGTGAATAAACTTTATCCTTTGGCAAGTGCTCGTTCTGCGGGTGAAACACTTCTTTTTGCAAATAAGGCTCATCTGATCGAAGATCTGGCAAAATTTGATTTTTCTAAGGCTGAGATTGCTTTTTTTAGCGCGGGAGGAGAGATATCAAAAAAATATGCCCCCATTGCTGCATCAGCAGGCTGTGTTGTTATCGATAATACCTCTGAGTTTCGAAATGAAGATGATATTCCTCTAGTTGTTCCAGAAGTGAACCCCGATGCTATTTCAGCTTATAAAAATCGCAACATCATTGCTAATCCAAACTGCTCTACGATTCAGATGCTAGTCGCTTTAAAGCCAATTCATGATGAATTTACCATAAAAAAAATTGATGTCTGCACGTATCAATCAGTTTCTGGTGCTGGAAAGTCAGGAATCAGCGAATTGGCTGGGCAGGCTGGCCAGTTACTGAATGGTTTAACCATTGAACCTGAGGCATTTAGTCAACAAATTTGCTTTAATGTTATTCCTCAGATCGATCAATTTATGGACAATGATTTTACCAAAGAAGAAATGAAGATGCTTTGGGAAACCCGCAAAATCTTTGAAGATGACAAAATTTTAGTGAATGCTACAGCGGTTCGAGTACCCGTATTTTATGGTCATTCAGAGTCTGTACATCTAGAGACTGAAAAACCGATAGATATGGATAGGGTTCGTTTATTATTGAGCTCTGCTCCTGGCGTTATATTAGTTGATGACCCCTCTAAAAATCGATTTGCTACAGCTGTTAAGCACTCTGCAGGTAAAAATGCGGTGTTTGTCAGTCGGGTACGCAAACAGCTTGAAACGGATAATGGACTCAATTTATGGGTTGTTTCTGACAACATCAGAAAGGGTGCTGCGCTCAATAGTGTCCAAATAGCTGAAAATTTGATCAAAATCTACTAAGCTTTTTGTAGGTTACAAAAGAGTATATTGAATGATAACGAGTTGATTTTAATGTATTCAACTAGCAGAGTGTCGACCCATTAACAGTTTTCTTAAGAACTGTTGGTAAATACTTGTTTCGACTGATAAAATGATTTTTAATTAGATGGTTCGTCACTATTTCAGCTAAAGTAGTATTAGATTTTTAGAATTTAAAGTAGTTTATTTTAACTGGCATATTATTAAATGGTTTTTCTAAAATAAAAAGGGAATTAATAATGTCTCGTAAGATTTTACTTCTGATGATTGTGAGTATTACTGTAACGACTCAATCACTCTTCGCATTAGGTCTAGGCGAAATCAAGCTCAAATCAGGGTTAAATCAACCACTCAATGCTGAAATAGTCTTACTCTCAATAAGAGGGGAAAGTAACGATCAACTAAAGGCAAGGTTGGGCTCTGACATTGATTTCTCACGTACTGGCATCGACCGTCTGTACTTTCTAACAAAAATTAAGTTTGAGACCATCACCAAGGCGAATGGCCAGAGAGTTATCCATCTCACCACAAAAGACGCTGTTAAAGAACCGTTTCTTAACTTTTTAGTAGACCTCGAATGGCCTAACGGCAAACTTCTCAGAGAATACACCTTACTATTAGATCCTCCCGTGTTTGATGACGCACCAGAAATAACCGTTACACCAGTCACACAGGCTCCACGCAAAGCTCAACGAACCCCGACAAAGACTCAATCTAGATCGACTGTGACTAAACCAAAATGGCAGGGCGACATCTTTGGACCAACTTCGGCAGCCGATACCTTATGGAGCATTGCAGCTAAAACACGTCCAAGTCGTTCAATCTCTATGAATCAAGCGATGGTTACGCTCTTTGAAGCTAATCCAGACGCCTTTATGCGTGGCAATATTAATAATTTAAAACGTGGTGCGACATTACGCATACCCGATGAAGAAACATTTTCTCAGATCACACAGCGAGAAGCGCTGCGGATGATCGCCGCTCATAATGATAATTGGAGATCTGGTAAAAGAATGGCTCCTAGGGTTGTTATGGATACCAGTGACAGTTCATCAAGCTCATCACCTACCACATCAAGCTATGATGATACTGGACGGTTATCGCTTTCAACCGATGAAGTTTCTAACGGAGCAGGTGGTAGCACAGCCCATGACTCCCTTACTGAAGAAAATAATGAAGTTCTAAAAGAGCAAAATGAATCGTTGCAAACACAAGCAGAATCAGACGCAACTCGTATTGAGCAGTTAGAGCGTCTGTTAGAGCTTAAAAATGAACAGCTAGCAAGTATTCAAAATAGAGAAAAGGAAATTTCTGAAGATGCATCGACTGATACCAGTCAAGATACGGCACCTGCAGAGACACCCACAGCTGTACCAGTAGAAGTAGCAGAGTCAGAATCAAACTCTGAGCCTATGGATGTTACGCCAACGGCGGTTAATCAACCTGAATCTAAAGGTATGGTCGATGCAATCATTGATGGTGAATATAATCTATACCTAGGTATTGCAGGTGCTCTGGTACTGCTAATGCTTATCGGCTCAATAATGAGACGTCGTAACTCAGATACAAGCTATCAAGACGCGATTGCCTCATCGGCTCCGGTTGAAAGAGAGAACAACACCTATAAGGTTAATGCAGAAGAACTCCCAGAAAGTGCTGATGAAGTACTTACTGAGGAAGCAGATGAAGTCGATTTTAGTGATCCTGATCTAGGCACTACAGAGAGTTCAGACCCATTGGGTGAAGCTGACATTTATATCGCCTATGGAAAATTTGAACAGGCTGAATCGCTTTTGTTAGCATCCATAGAGGATGACCCAGAACGATTTGAACTGAATAGTAAACTTTTAGAATGCTATGCAGAAATGAAGGATCAGGAAAAATTCGAAGCTCAGGTTGAAAGTTTGTCAGATGCAATGGCTTCAGATTCTGAATACACAAATAACATTAAAGATTTATATCAATCAACTTGGCCTGAAGGCCAATTGTTCTCAGAAACAAATGAGACCTATGAAGATGATGCTACAAATGATGATGTAAACGATATAAATGAAGTTGATGAATTAGATGATGCTGAAGAATTTTCCTTTGAAGATGACAATTCAGAGTCATTTGAAGAGTCATTTGAAGAGCCAGAAGAAATGGCAGAAAATAATGAGTTTGAAGAATCTGTCGATGAATTACCCTCAACTGAAGATGTTTTCGGTGAAGAGTCACTCGACCTTGAAAATGATATCAATGAATCGGAAGCAGATGCAGATGATGTAGATACACAACTTGATCTAGCAAAAGCCTATGTTGAAATGGGTGATTTTGAAGGAACTCGTGAAATCATCAAAGAGATTATGGAATCAGGCACGGAAAAACAATGTGCTGAAGCTCAGGAAATCCTAGATACAATTAATGCCTAGTGAATTCCCCTATTTATGAGAAGCCCGGTGCCAGCAGAATAGCTCTGGGTATAGAGTACGACGGCAGTTCATACCATGGGTGGCAGAAACAATCTAATGCCAACAGTGTACAGGCCGAACTAGAGAGAGCCCTCTCTGAAGTAGCAAATCATACTGTAGAACTTACCTGTGCAGGTCGTACCGATACCGCCGTACATGCTTTGGGTCAGGTGGTACATTTTGACTGCTTAAATCCACGACCCGAAAAAGCCTGGCTTAAAGGCGCAAACAGCCTATTACCAGCATCTATCTCTATCCGATTTGCAAAAACCGTAAGTTCAGACTTCCATGCAAGATTTAGTGCAACCAGTCGAAGTTACCTCTACATCATTGATAATCGTAAGGTAAAACCCGCTATTTTCGAGCAAGGTTTAACCTGGTGGGATAAGCATCTTGATACTGTAAAAATGAATCGGGCCTGTCAATACTTTTTGGGTGAACAAGACTTTAGCTCATTTCGTTCCTCACAATGTCAATCAAACTCTCCGAACCGCTGTATTACCGAAATTTCTTGTCATCGTAGCGATCAGTTTGTCGCCGTTAAAGTTACTGCAAACGCATTTTTACATCATATGGTGCGCAATATTGTTGGGTTATTAATAGAAATAGGTGATGGACGTAAAGAGGTTGAATGGGCAAAGTCGGTGATTGATGCTCGAGATCGTAATGCTTCGGGTGTAACCGCTAAACCCAATGGACTTTATTTAGTCGCTGTTGATTATCCAACATTGTTTGAACTACCAAAAATAGTTGAAAAGCCCTTATATTTTAATTCATTTATTTAATGGATAAAAATATATTAGATATCAGGTGTTCACAGCTCTGATCAGTTGATAGAATAGCGTCAATATTATTTACAGCATTTAAAACTTGTATAAAAGGTATCTAATTTAATGAACTGGCTTGATCGACTTATACCTGGAAAGAACTCTTCTAAAGATAGTAAGAGTAGCTCTGTACCTGAAGGTTTGTGGACTAAATGCACGGCCTGTAGAGCTGTTTTGTATCGTTCTGAATTAGAGCGTAATTTAGAAGTATGCCCAAAATGTGATCACCATATGCGCATCACAGCTCGCCGACGAATAGACTCATTATTGTCAATAGATACTTCAGAAGAAATTGGTTCGGAAGTTGCACCTGTTGATGCCTTAAAATTCAAGGATAACAAACGTTATAAAGATCGTTTGTCAGCGGCTCAAAAAAATACCGGTGAAAAAGATGCACTGATCGTCAAGCACGGAACAATGAATGGTATTGACGTCGTTATTGCAGCTTTTGATTTTCGTTTCATGGGTGGCTCAATGGCATCAGTGGTCGGAGAGAAGTTTGTATTGGGCGTTGATCGTGCAATTAAGGATAAAGTTCCAATGATCTGCTTTTCTGCAAGTGGTGGAGCTCGAATGCAAGAAGCATTATTTTCATTGATGCAAATGGCAAAAACAAGTGCTGCTCTGGCTCGATTATCAAATGAAAGTTTACCCTTCATCTCTGTGCTCACCGATCCTACTATGGGTGGAGTATCAGCAAGTCTGGCAATGTTGGGTGATATTAATATTGCAGAGCCTAAAGCCCTTATCGGATTTGCTGGACCTCGTGTGATTGAGCAGACAGTGGGTGAGAAATTACCAGAGGGATTTCAAAGCAGCGAGTTTTTATTAGAACATGGAGCTGTGGACATGATCGTTTCTCGTAATGAATTAAAGACAAAGCTAACTGCTCTACTGTCAAAAATGCTCAACAAAGAAGACGCTACTGTTGAATAGTCAAAACAACTAGGCAATCAATTAATGTCTAAGTCTTTTGAGCAATGGCTTGCGTGGATGGAACAATGTCATCCAAGTGAAATTGATCTTAACCTAATTCGTCCACAAGCTGTTTTACAACGTTTAATAGCCCCCCATACACCTGCAACAACTCGATTACTTTCTGGTACAGTTCCTAGAGAAATTTATTTTAGATGTCCAGTGATCACTGTCGCAGGTACTAATGGCAAAGGCTCTACAATCGCTGTACTTGAAGCATTGGCAAAGGTCTCTAAGCTAAGCACTCTTGTTTACACATCTCCGCATTTAATAGACTATCGTGAACGGGTTACCTATAACGGTGAATGGATTAGCAAGGAGCAACATGTAGCTGCGTTCGAAGCTGTAGACAAGGCTCGAATGACCGATAATCTGACCTATTTTGAATATGCAACATTAGCCATGTTTAAGCTTGCCGATGAGCTACAACCCGACTTACTGATTCTAGAAACAGGCTTGGGTGGACGCCTAGATGCAGTGAACCTAATCGCTGCTGATATTGCGATTATTACCACCATCGATTACGATCATCAAGACTGGTTAGGAAATACTCTGCTCCAGATTGCCAGAGAAAAAACTGGAATCATCCATGAGAATAAGCAGGTGGTCATTGCTGATGAAAATTTTCCTATAGAAATTTTAAATGAAGTGAAAAATATCACTCCTCATGTCTACCAGGCTGGTGCTGAATATCAATGTCTCTTACTCGGTAAGAATTCAAATCAAAATCAGACTGACGATAATCACTGGAGATATTGTAGTAACGACAATGATAGTGACGACAATATCCAATGGAAGCTTGACCTCTTATCATTTCCAGAAATGAATGCAGCTGCTGCAATCTATGCTTTTTCCCTTCTACCATTCAAAATAAAAATGTCAGAGGAATTAGTACAGCACGCATTGTTGAAAATGCATTTGGTGGCACGTTTTGAGTCCGTTGGCTCAAAGCCACAAGTCATTTTAGATGTTGCCCATAATGCTCAGGCATTCAGAACACAGGCTAATTTGTTAACAACAACTCTTCATCAGGGTAAAACGAGAATTATTTTGGGAATGTTGAAAGACAAAAATATAAATGACTGTATTGATGCTGTATTATCAAACATCGATCAATGGTCCATATGTGATCTAGATTCACCACGTGCGATACCAGCCGCAGATTTGTGTACAACTGTAAAGTTCGCCTTGGAAAATTCAACGGTAACCAAAGATGATATTCAATGTTACCATTCTCCACTAGAAGCATTTAAAGAAGCGTGTGAGAGCGCCTCAGAAAATGATAGAATTATTGTCACAGGTTCTTTTTACACAGTCGCTCCTGTACTAAAGTATCTACGGGACAAACAAGATAATTCACCAGAAAAGAGGTTGAAGTGAGTACTGAACCCAATATTACACAACGATTAACTGGAGCAAGTGTACTGATCGCTCTTGCAGTTATATTCTTGCCATTAATTCTTGACGGTCAGAAGAAAAACAAAGTATTAGATTCACAAATACCTGAAAAACCCATTAGCGGTGAAATCATACTTGTTAATATCGGAGAATCCACCAAAGAAGACATAGCACTTTCTAATTCAGAATCAGACAGCAACATTGTGCAAGAGAAGGGGACCAGTAAAGAACTCTCCACTGAAAATTTAGACTCTTCAGCAACAGTCACTGATACGACCATTAAGCAAGAAGCTGTTAAGGAAGTTTCAGTAAAAAGCACTCGTAGTCAAGAGAAAACCACAAAAGCGGTTGTTGCTGCACCTAAACCTGTCATAAAAGACATTAGTACTGATACTACTCGACAGACCAGACCAAATTACCAGTCTTCGGCCTTTATCATTCAAATTGGTAGCTTTGGCAATACAACCAATGCTAACAATTTGGTTGCTAAATTAAAGAAGGCTGGCTATAAAGCCTATCTTAAAACCGCCCAATCTAATGGAAAAAAAATTAGTCGCGTTTTAGTGGGCCCGGAATTAAAACGACCCATTGCAGAAGCCAAGATTGCCAAGTTAAATAAAATTTCTGGCCTAAAAGCAATGGTGCTGATCTATGATCCAATTCGGCACTAATCAATGCAACTGAATCTGTTCAAGTCTTATAGCTTCAAGTATAATTATCTCAAGTTAATCTCAAATATTTTTAATTAACCAAATAAACAACCAAAATGGCAGTAATATGTGCGGAATTGTTGGGATAGTTGGGCAAGAACCTGTAAATCAACGAATATATGACGCTTTAACGGTGTTACAACACCGTGGTCAGGATGCAGCAGGCATTGTGACCTATAATCATGGTCATTTATCACTTAGGAAATCAAACGGATTAGTCCGTGATGTGTTTGCGACTCGACACATGATGAGATTGTCCGGCAATAGCGGAATGGGTCACGTACGTTATCCAACGGCAGGTAGTTCAACTTCTGCAGAATCTCAACCCATCTATGTCAATTCCCCGTACGGAATAACCTTGGCACACAATGGTAATTTGACCAATTCAGAGGAGCTGACTCAAGAATTGTTTCAGGCTGATAGACGACATATCAATACTTCCTCAGATTCAGAAGTGTTACTCAATGTCTTCGCACATGAATTATCACTTTGTAATAATCTAAAATTAGAACCTGAAGATATATTCAAAGCCGTTAGCGGTGTACATAAACGCTGTAAAGGTGCCTATGCTGCGATCACAATTTTAAACAATCACGGAATGATCTGTTTCCGTGATCCTCATGGAATCCGACCCCTGGTTTTTGGTAAACGAGAAACCGACAAAGGTGTTGAATACATGGTTGCTTCCGAGAGCGTGGCACTTGATGCACTTGAGTTTAAAATGGTTAGAGATGTTCTCCCCGGGGAAGCGATATACATCGATTTTGATGGTAATTTCCATTCTAAACAATGTGCTGAAAATCCACAATATAACCCCTGCATCTTCGAACATGTGTACTTTGCTCGCCCAGATTCTGTCATCGATAAAATATCAGTCTATAAGGCTCGATTACGCATGGGAGAAAAACTAGCCGATAAAATCCTTAAGGAAAGACCTGACCATGATATTGATGTGGTTATTCCAATTCCTGATTCATCATTAACATCAGCAGTTGCTTTAGCCCACATTATTCAGAAAAAAATGCGGCACGGTTTTGTTAAGAATCGTTATATTGGCCGAACATTTATTATGCCAGGTCAACAGATGCGACGGAAATCAGTACGTCAAAAGCTCAATGCAATCAGTCTTGAATTTGCTGGTAAAAATGTTCTGCTCGTTGATGACTCTATAGTTCGTGGAACAACCAGTGAACAAATTATCCAAATGGCTCGTGATGCTGGAGCTAAGAAAGTCTATTTTGCATCGGCTTCACCTCCGGTACGCTATCCGAATGTGTATGGCATCGATATGCCTTCGGCGACTGAACTCATCGCTCATAATCGTAAAGTGGTTGAGATAGAAAAAGAAATTAATGCCGACTGGCTTATCTACCAAGACCTTAACGATCTGGTTGAAACTGCGGCGGAAGGTAATACTGAGATTAAGCGCTTTGATACCTCGGTATTTGATGGTCATTATGTTACTGGCGATATCGATGAGGCGTACCTCACTCGATTAGAAAATAGACGTAATGACATGGCGAAAGTAAATCAAGAATCTGCGGCAAATGATAGTATGAACGATGGAGAAACCCTTATGGGTTTACATAACAATAGTTAATAATGCTTAAGCTAATATTTAAGCTTTACTTAAAAATGGCAGGTTGGAGACTCATCAAGAGACCTCTACCCACCATGAGTAAAGCGATCCTCATATTTGCTCCCCATACCTCTAACTGGGACTTTATGACCATGATCAGCGTTAAGTTTGCCTATGGTATAAAAGTTCGTTTTCTAGGTAAACACAGTCTTTTTCAATGGCCCTACGGTTGGTTATTTCGCTCTCTAGGTGGCTTACCCGTGGTGCGACATCAACATAATAACGTGGTTGGTCAGGTGGCCGATTTAATAAAGCAAAATGACCATATCTGGTTGGCACTCGCACCTGAAGGAACTCGCAGTTTTACACCGTTCTGGAAAACAGGTTTTTACCATATTGCAGAGCGAGCAGAATTACCCATCATCATGTTTTATTTGGATACAAAAACACGTACCGTTGGGTTTACCGACCCTTTTGAGCTTACCGGTGATATCGATGCCGACATGGACGAGTTTAAAGCATTTTACGCTGACAAAATTGGCTATAAACCTGAGCAAACTAGTATTGTTCAAACTAAAAAACAGTATAAATTATCGGAGAGAGACCTTGAGAGTTAATTTAAGTCTAAATTTATTAATGATTCAGATAAAATTTCATGTCAAAAAAGTCACTGTGTTGACTGCGATGCTCCTACTTGGAAGCAGTCTCATGCAGGCCGCAGATACACAACAATTACTCGAACCCATACGCAGTAAAAATGGCATGGTCTCGACCCAAGAAGCCATTGCTACCGAGGTAGGAATTGAAATATTAAAGCGCGGTGGTAATGCTATTGATGCAGCTGTTGCCGTTGGTTTTGCTATGGCGGTTACCTATCCACAGGCTGGTAATCTCGGTGGTGGTGGTTTTATGATGATTTACCTCGCCAAAGAGCAAAAGACCATAGCCATCGATTATAGAGAAATGGCTCCTGCAGCGGCTCATCGAGATATGTTCCTTGATAGTGATGGTAATGTTGATAACAAAAAAGCGCGTTTCAGCCACCTTTCATCAGGTATACCGGGTACTGTCGCTGGAATGATCCATGCACTGGAAAATTACGGAACCATGACTCTTAGTCAAGTATTGGCACCCGCTATAGAATTAGCTGAAAACGGACTTATTGTTTCTGATAACTTCAGTAGCAAATTGAAGGGCGCTTCTCGAAGAATGAAAGAAACTGAGAGTACGCGTAAAGTTTTTTATGCGAATGACGGTCAAGCACCCAACATTGGTGATCATTTCAAACAGGCTGACCTAGCTAAAACCCTAAAGCTCATAAACAAAGGTGGCTCTAAAGCATTTTATGAAGGCGAAATCGCCCAGCTTATTGCTGCCGATAGCCAAGCTCACGGTGGGATTATCACCAAAAAAGATATGAAAAATTACAAGGCGATTGAGAGAGTTGCAATCAAAGGGCAGTATCGAGGATACGATATTTTCTCTATGCCACCCCCCAGTTCAGGCGGTATTCACCTGATTCAAATGCTCAATATTTTAGAAGGTTGGGATTTATCTGATTCTGGAGTAGCCACCAGTTTAACCATTAATCACGTCGCTGAGTCAATGAAACGAGCCTATGCAGATCGTAGTGTACACTTAGGCGATCCAGACTTTTACGATGTTCCCGTAGCCACTTTAACCTCAAAAAAGTATGCCGCACAATTACATCAGGCCATTGAAGATAGACGCTTCACACCCTCCAATGAAATTAAACCCGGTAAACTACCTCAGTATGAAAGCGACCAGACAACGCATTATTCGGTAATTGATAAGGACGGCAATGCAGTCGCAAACACCTATACACTGAACGCGACCTTTGGTAATGCACGTGTTGCAGAAGGTACGGGAATAATCATGAACAATGAGATGGATGATTTTTCATCGAAACCTGGTGCACCCAACATGTTTGGTTTAATTGGCGGCACTGCCAATGCTATTGAAGCTGGTAAAAGACCGTTGAGCTCGATGACGCCAACACTGGTCATCAAGGATGGTGAGATATTCATGGCAACGGGAAGCCCCGGGGGAAGCATTATTATTAATGCGGTTCTTCAGGTCATTATCAATGTCATTGATCATAAAATGAATATTGCACAGGCTACAGTGGCACCAAGAATTCATCATCAATGGTATCCTGAAAGCTTATTTATGGAACAAGGTTTTAGTGCAGATGTCATTAGCCAACTTAGAAAAATTGGTTACAGTGTTGATGCTCCAGAAGCACAGTCAAAATCTTACACACCAACAGGTCGTAATTTAGGTATGGTTCAAAGCATCCTTAAAGACAAAAATGGCTTATCTGGAATTGCTGATCCAAGACGCGATGGCGCACTAGCATTAGGACATTAAGGCTAATTTAACTCTGATGACTACAGAACAAATGATTTATGAAGGGCTCTATCTAATGCTGCTTGGTATGGGCGTTGTGATCACTTTTTTATCACTGTTAGTGCTGCTCCTCACCTTGATGAAAAAGCTCATTGGTGATGCGATTGATGAAACAGTCCATGAACCGGCAATAGTTGTAGAATCGTCTAAAAATGATGCTGTATTGACCGCAGTGATCACCTCAGCAATACATCAACATCGGAAATAAATAAACATGGATAACAAGAAACTAGGCATTACTGAACTCGTTCTGCGTGATGCACATCAATCCCTTTTTGCAACCCGTATGCGTATTGACGACATGCTTCCCATTGCTGAAAAGCTAGATGATATGGGCTACTGGTCTGTAGAAACTTGGGGTGGAGCAACCTTCGACTCCTGTATACGTTATTTGGGTGAAGATCCATGGGAACGCATGCGTTTACTCAAGCAAGCGATGCCAAAGACACCTCACCAGATGTTGTTTAGAGCTCAAAATATTCTTGGTTATCGTCATTATGCCGATGATGTGGTTGAAGCCTTCGTAGAGCGCGCTAAAATTAACGGTGTTGATGTTTTTCGTATCTTTGATGCCATGAATGACATGCGAAATCTTGAGACTGCGGTTAAATCGGTACTCAAGGTTCATGGCCACGCGCAGGGGACCCTATCATACACGGTTAGTCCGGTTCACAATATGGACACTTGGCTGACGATGGCAACACAGCTTGAAAATATGGGTTGTCATTCTATTTGCATCAAGGACATGGCCGGTTTACTCAAACCCTATGTTGCTTATGAATTAATTACGAAGCTCAAACAAACTATCAATATACCCATAGCACTTCACTGTCACGCAACAACAGGGTTAAGTACGGCAACATTAATTAAGGCCGTTGAAGCAGGGGTAGATACCATTGATACCGCTATTTCTTCAATGAGTTCTACCTATGGTCATTCAGCTACAGAAACTATGGTTTCAATGTTTGAAGACACCGAGCATTCAACCGAACTCAACTTAGAAAAATTAGAGAATATTTCAGTCTATTTTCGCGAAGTTAGAAAGAAATACGCAGCTTGGGAAGGTAGCCTTAAGGGTGTTGATTCAAGGATTCTCCTCTCTCAAGTACCTGGTGGTATGTTGACTAATATGGAGAGCCAATTAAAGGAGCAGGGCGCTGCAGACAGACTCGATGAGGTGTTACTGGAAATTCCGAAGGTTAGAAAAGACTTGGGTTATATACCACTGGTGACTCCCACCTCTCAAATTGTAGGCACTCAAGCGGTGTTGAATGTACTGACAGGTGAGCGCTACAAAAACATTACCAAAGAAACTGCTGGAGTTTTAAAAGGTGAATATGGTGCAACAGCGGCACCTGTTAATGCCGAACTACAGGATCAAGTACTGGATGGTGGCACAGTGATTACCTGCCGACCTGCAGACTTGATTGAACCTGAATTAAATAGACTCACCGACGAATTGAGAGAGCTTGCAATTGATCAGAACTTTCAATTAGCCGAAGCAGAGATTGAAGACGTGCTGACCTATGCGTTGTTTCCTCAAATTGGTCTGAAGTTCCTCATCAACAGAGACAATCCAGACGCTTTCGAGCCAGTGCCCACGTTAGAATCGGCAATATCTAAACCTACATCTGCAACTTCGGCTGTTGTGACTCAATCTGCAACTGACTCGCCAAGTCATTATGTGGTCAATGTTGAAGGCGTCGATTACCAGGTCAAAGTTTCCGCAGCTGGTGATGTGCAAAATTATAGGGCGGTTCAGTCATCAGTAGCTGCTCCAAGTGAGACCAAGGTTACTCGCTCAATGCCAGCTCCGTTATCTGGAAATATTTTCAAGGTCCTTGTGAAGGAAGGGCAGCAGGTTGCTGAGAATGAGGTTGTGATCATTCTAGAAGCCATGAAGATGGAAACCGAAGTCAGAGCCATTGAATCTGGCGTTATCGCACGACTGGTTGTCAAAGAAGGCGATTCTGTAATGGTCGGCGACGCTCTGTTGGAATTAGAATAAACATGTCTGGACTCATTGAACTTTGGCAGAGCACGGGCATTTATGCCGTAAGCCTTGGTCAATTAACAATGATTGCGGTCGGCGTTTTATTGCTCTTTTTGGCTATTAAGAAAGGCTTTGAACCTCTATTACTTTTACCCATTGGCTTTGGTGCCATTTTAAGTAACATTCCACAAGCGGGCATTGCAGATCCTGGTGGCATTCTCTATTACATCTATCAGGTTGGTATTTCTACTGGTGTATTTCCATTGCTTATTTTTATGGGAGTGGGTGCTCTTACCGATTTTAGCGCGCTTATTGCAAATCCAAAAACGCTATATTTGGGTGCAGCTGCGCAGTTTGGGATCTTTGCCACATTGATTGGCGCTCTCAGCCTTAATTTTATACCAGGCTTTGATTTTACACTGAAAGATGCCGCCGCAATCGCCATTATAGGCGGCGCCGATGGACCCACAGCGATATTTCTGGCATCCAAACTCGCCCCCGATTTGTTGGGCGCAATTGCCGTGGCGGCTTATTCATACATGGCATTAGTACCCTTAATCCAACCACCGATCATGAAGTTACTGACCACTGAAAAAGAACGCGCCATCACCATGCAACAACTGCGAACAGTCAGTAAAACTGAACGTATACTCTTTCCATTAGTATTATTAGCACTCTGTGCATTATTCCTACCCACTGCCGCACCATTAATAGGTATGTTTTGTCTGGGCAATTTGATGCGTGAATCGGGGGTTGTTGATCGTCTTAGTAATGCTGCTCAAAATGAAATCATCAATACAGTCACTATATTCTTAGGATTGGCTGTGGGTTCAAAATTGAAAGCCGAAACATTCTTAACCATTGAAACCCTCGGCATCTTACTTTTAGGAGCCATTGCATTTTCTATCGGTACAGCATCAGGTGTCTTGATGGGAAAACTGATGTGTAAGTTAACCAATGGCCAAATTAACCCCCTCATTGGTGCTGCCGGAGTCTCTGCAGTGCCCATGGCTTCTCGTGTTGTCAACAAGGTTGGACTTGAATCAAATCCACATAACTTCCTATTAATGCACGCCATGGGTCCAAATGTAGCAGGTGTGATAGGCTCTGCTGTTGCCGCAGGAATCCTTTTGGCCTTAGTTGGTTAATCCGCTATACACTTTCAATAATCACTTACGTTATACATTGACAACCACAGTACTTGCGACCTTATCGTGTAATCCTTGTCGGTTGGCATCCCAATAAATTTGGAAAAATCCTGACAGTCCCGTAACCACCGAAGCAGCGTAACCACCGTAACGTCCAAAGGCATTCCACACAGAAATTTTCTTGCCATCCAATTGAATAATTTTAATCCTCATCAGCCATTTCCCTGGCGTTTGCCCGGCTAAAAGATATACACAGAGTGTGAAATATAACCCCGCCCAACCAAAGCCATAACCAAATTTTCTACCCAGAGCTTCAAGTATGTCCATAAAATCACTGTCGTCATCGGCCCTTAAAACACGATTCTCTTTGGAGAGTTCTCTAACCGATGATTGAGCCATTGTCAGTTGCTGTTCTAAAGGTAAATTATTTGACTCAACTGCAGCCAGTTCTTGTGAATCTTGCACATCTTCAGAGACGACTGACTTTTCATTAAAAAATGAAAATTCATGGCTTTCTCGATACTGCCAATATTCACTTCCAATGACGAAAACAAATAATAACAACGCTAAAACTTTGAATACGGATGTTCTTGAAGAACCGACCGTTTTTCGTCCCTTTGAACGGGATAACAAATAGAGCAGTATCACCGTCGACAGACCCATCACCATCGTGCCGACATGTGAAAGCTGTTGGATGATAATAAGGTCAATGACCATAGCAACAGCTCTTTTCTTCGGAGTAGCGAGGGGTAGACCCAGTAATGACTTATCTACCGTGAAGGCGTCAGGCGTAATGATGTGCCTAGGATCTTGATTCATGAATACTAGCTTCCTAAATTTTTGTTATCAAACAAGGGTTTTTAAATAAGAGCTTTCTTACTTTAGTAATGACTCCTAAACAGGTAATATACAGGAGTTCAAAAACTTATTCGCTTCACCCAATAATTATTAATAAGAAAAAAAGGGGAACATCTTGAGTGCACTCAATGAATTTATACTTTGGCTCGACGCATATCTAGGCTCAGCAATCTATTTTCCATGGATGTTGCTGGGAACGGGCTTATTTTTTACCATCTATTTAAGATTCCCTCAAATTCGATTTTTTAAACATGCAATAAAGGTCGTTACCGGAAAATTTGATAAAGACACTGATAAAGGTGATACCTCTCACTTCGGTGCATTAACTACTGCATTGTCTGGAACAGTGGGTACAGGTAATATCGGTGGAGTTGGTTTAGCGCTCTATTTGGGTGGACCTGCAGCACTTTTTTGGATGTGGGCTACAGCATTTTTAGGCATGACAACAAAGTTTGTAGAGGTGACTCTCTCTCATAAATATCGTGATGTTGATGCAGAAGGCAAAATCGCTGGTGGTCCCATGTATTACATGGAAAAAAAGCTCAATATGAAATGGCTAGCGGTACTGTTCTCTATTGCGGTCGTATTCAGTTCATTTGGCTCAGGAAATATGCCCCAAAGTAATTCTATAGCTGCGGGCATGAATGAAACTTTTGGTATTGAACCCATGCTTACCGGTGGAATCTTATCAGTATTCTTGCTCATGGTTATTGTCGGAGGTATACAGCGCATCGTTATATTTACAGAAGCGATCGTGCCTACCATGGCGCTCATCTATGTAGTCGGCGCTCTTGGTGTAATCTTTTATAACATTGAAAATGTTATCCCTTCCTTTGGCATGATTTTCAGCGATATATTAAGTGGCTCGGCTGCAACAGGTGGCTTTTTGGGAGCATCTCTTGCTTTTGCATTTGACCGAGGCGTTAACCGTGGCCTGTATTCAAATGAAGCAGGCCAAGGATCAGCTGCTATTGCCCACGCTGCGGCAAAAGCCCATGAGCCTGTCTCTGAAGGAATGGTTTCAATCCTAGAGCCTTTTATTGACACATTAATTATCTGTACTTTGACGGGCCTTGTGATTTTATCATCAGGAGCCTGGACGAAGAAGTATCAAAATGATTTTCAGCGTACCGACTTTGAGATTGTTCAAGGTGTTTACAGCGATAAGAATGATGCTGATGTATCAAAACTCTTCCAGCATTTAAATCCTAAAACCGCTGAACATCTAGAGTCATTTGACGGCAGATTAGAGGTATTCAATGGTATCGCTCGATCGGGTGATTATACCATTATCAATGCACGTTCCGTAGCGGAAGATGTCAAGTTTAGTTTAAACGACAAACCCTACACAGGCAGTCTAGCTATTACTAATGGCTCGCTGGATTCGGAATCTGAAGTACTGGTGTCTGGCAAATCACTGTTACATTCTGTAAGACTGACCACTCAAGCATTTACCAGTAGTTATTTTGGTGATTATGGAAAATACATTGTCAGCATTGGATTATTAATGTTTGCCTTTTCAACAGCTATCGCCTGGTCTTATTATGGTGATAGAGCGACGACATATTTACTAGGTAGTAAGTGGGTAATGCCATATAGAATAGTTTATGTGGGTGCTTTCTTCGTAGCGTCTTTTGCCGATACCACCGTCATTTGGAACATCGCTCTGGTGACCGTTGTGGTGATGACCATTCCCAACCTCATTGGCATCATCATGCTGCGTAAAGATATGAAACAAACGGTGAAGGATTACTGGGTGAGTTTCGAAAAAGAATATCCAGATGAATACAAATAATCATCAGTCAATAATTAGATATATTTGTTAAACGATCGAGGAGAGGCTAAATTCAGATTTAGCCTCTTTCATATTCATAGAGTAATTTGGAGTTTTTGAAGTATGGCAAGTTATCAAGCGCCCTTGCAATTTATGCGTTTTTTATTGCACGATGTTTTTAAAACGGAAGATGCACTAAAAAGCATGGACGTCATGGAAGATTTTAACGTTGAATTGATGGATGCTATCCTTGATGAAGCTGCAAATTTTTCACAGCAGGTTCTTTTTCCAATCAATCAATCGGGTGATGCTCAAGGCTGTACTTTTAAAGACGGTGTTGTGACCACACCCGATGGCTTTAAAGAAGCGTATCAACAATTCATAAACGGTGGTTGGTCTGCTTTAGGTTGTTCTGAAGAGTTTGGCGGTCAACCTGTACCAAAGTCACTTCATTTGATGGTTGAAGAAATTTTTTATGCCTGCAATACCTCTTTCGGACTTTATCCAAATCTAACCAATACAGCGATATTGCTGATTGACAAACATGCCACGACTGAGCTGAAGAATAGCTATTTAGAAAAAATGGTGCAGGGTGTTTGGAGTGGAACCATGTGCCTAACTGAGTCACATGCAGGCTCTGATCTTGGCTTGATAAAAACCAAGGCAATTGTGAAAGAAGAGGGCAAGTACTCGATCACCGGAACAAAGATCTTTATCAGCGCAGGTGAGCACGACCTCACTGAGAACATCGTTCACCTTGTACTAGCAAAGTTACCCGATTCACCTGCAGGTTCTAGGGGTATCAGTTTATTCTTAGTGCCTAAATTCTTCCCAGAAACTGATGGTAGTATCGGGGAACGAAATAATGTTCAATGTGGTTCCATAGAACATAAAATGGGGATCAATGCTCAAGCCACCTGTGTGCTTAACTTTGATGGCGCAGAGGGCTACCTCATTGGAGAAGTTAATCAGGGTTTGAAATGTATGTTCACTATGATGAACTGTGAGCGACTCTCGGTTGGTATACAGGGTCTTGGCCTGGCGGATGTTTCGATTCAAACAGCAACCGAGTATGCACTGGACCGAAAACAGGGTCGTGTACAGGGCTCTACACAAGAGAGTGATGCAATTATCAATCATTCTGATGTGCGTCGAATGCTGCTATCGATGATGAGTAGCAATGGCGGTTGTCGAGCGTTAATCGCTTACGCCGGAAATCTCTACGACGTCTCCGAGCATCATGCTGATGAGAACAAACGTAGAAGTGCTTCACAAATTCTTGCGATCTTAACGCCCATCTGTAAAGCCTTTATAAGTGACAATGCTTCTATAAATTGTAATTTAGGCATGCAAATTCTGGGTGGACATGGCTATGTTAAAGAATGGGGTATGGAACAACTGGTTCGTGATGTGAGAATCACTCAGATTTATGAAGGAACAAATGGCATACAATCGATGGATCTTTTAGCGAGAAAAATTCTCTCTGACGAAGGTACTGGCTGGAACCATATCAAACAAGATCTCTGCGATATGATCAAAGAGGCGGAAGCTGTTAATAACTTGGGCAAAGACTGTACTAGAGTCAAACAGGCAATGACTAACTTGTCCAGCGTAACCGATAGTTTATTGCAAGATGCTAAAAGAAATTCAAATTTGATTGGCGCCGTAGCCACAGAGTACTTACATTTGTTTGGCACTGTTACCGTAGGCTGCCTGTGGCTAAAAATGGCTGCTACAGCCATCAACTCTGGTGAAGATGGCGTGTTCCAACAACAGATCAAATCACTCTGTTCTTTCTATAATCGCTACCATTTAGCAACGATTGCAACCTCGGTGGAACGAATTATGGTGGGAGATAAAGTCATCACTAAAATGGATTTAAGTGAATTTGAATTGACCACAATGGTTAATTAACTATAATGCTGCAACCTCCCCGTAGTTCAACTGGATAGAACGAGGCCCTCCTAAGGCTTAGATAGGGGTTCGAGTCCTCTCGGGGAGGCCATTTGATGATGTCAATAACGAACAGTACAGGAATGATACTTTGTCCAAAAAAGCCAAACAATTAGGAACACTAGAAAAATTTCTAAAAGTTGGCTTTTGGGAATGGGATGAAATTGAAGATAGGCTCGTTTCTTGCTCAAAAGGTTATGCCATATTACTGAATATGACTCAAAAGCAAGTTATAGAAAACATGAACAGCTATACAAAGTATATGGACTATATTCATCAGGATGACAGACAAAGGTATATTCAACATGAAATTGCTGCATTTCAACGAGGGGAAGGAGTAGATATTGAATATCGCCGTATAGCTCCAGACGGTCAAACACTTTACATTCATGAAGTAAGTGACATTGAAACAAATAAGGACGGCAAAGTTACCACCGTTTACGGTTATGTTCAGGATATAACAAGCTCTAAATTGCTGGAAGCACAGGTATCCGAAAAACTCTTAGATGCACACCGAACTGAGAAAATGGCTAACATTGGCACCTTCGAATGGGACTGGTACAAAGATAGGCTTCTTGACTGCTCAGACCTCTACGCAGAAATGTTGGGGATGTCGAGAGAAGAAGCGATAGCACATTTTACTAACGAAAACCTTGATTATGAATTTGTTCATCCAGAAGATAGGGAGAGAGTTCTTAAAATAGAGAACGAAACATTGCCAGGACATACTTACGATATTCAATATCGACAACTAATACCCAGCGGTGGTTTTCGTTATGTACGTGAAGTGTGTGAAATAAAAGAAACCATAGATGGCAAATTGACAAAATCCCTCGGTTCAGTACAGGACATAACAAAGCAGGTCGAGTTGGAAGAGAAGTTACGAGCGGTACAAAAGTTAGATTCTATAGGCCAACTAAGTGCTGGTATCGCACACGATTTTAATAACCTCCTGATGATCATTTCTGCTAGTCTTGAATTAGCAAAAGTTAAACTGGTGCCGGATCATCCATCACAAAAATTCATTGATAAAGCCAGGGAAGCTGGTGAACGGGCAGCAAACCTTTCTCGACAAATGTTAGCTTTTGCACGTAAGCAACCTCTTCTTATACGTACAGTTGATCTTGGAAACCTGTTAGCCAATATGCAAGACGTTGTAAAAAGCATCCTAATAGAATCTGTGAAGATTGATTTTTCGGTCCCCAAAGGTCAGTGGTTTGCTGAATCTGACTCTGCTCAATTAGAAGTTTCTATTATCAACCTAGTGCTTAATGCACGGGATTCTATGCCAGAAGGGGGCATGTTGACCTTGAGTTTAGATCTTGTTGACAAGGATACCTTCGACACCCTGAATGTTAACAATCTTAAGTCAGAGCACTATATTCAGCTTAAGATCTGCGATACCGGCACAGGTATTGCTCAGGACACTCTTGATAAAATATTTGATCCATTTTTTACAACCAAGAAAGTAGGAAAAGGTACGGGATTGGGACTCAGTGCAGTCTACGGATTTATGAAACAAAGCGCTGGCCACATCAGTGTAAAGAGCGAAGTGGGTGTCGGCACGGAAGTGTCGCTGTTCTTGCTAAGCAGTAAAAAGAGCTCTACTGACCTCTGATAAAAATATTAATTTTATTTAGCGCAATTTCACTACCGTTTTACAGGTTATAATTTATACATATTCCGTAATAGGGGGCATCGCTATGGCTTTATCTGAACAAGAGTTATTTGAGCGTTATGGTCAGCAGTTCAAGGCGGGACACATTTTATTCGAAGAGGGTGATGATGGCGATGAAACCTACATTATTCTATCGGGAAGTATTCGCATCATTAAGAGAATGGAACAGGGTGATCGTACCTTAGCCATTATTCCAGCAGATGAATTTGTAGGAGAAATGGCGACGTTACTCAATGAACCCCGCAGTGCAACAGCAATCGTTGAGGAAGATGCTAAATTATTGGTGGTAAAAACCAATACTTTTGAAGCCATGATCAAGGCTAACAGTGGAATTGCACAAAAAATCATAAAAAAACTCGCTGAGCGTATCAAAAAATCAAACAAACAGCTTGAAATAATGATGTTCAAAGATGCAAACCGCAAAGTTGTCTACGGATTGGTAAATGCTGCGGAAGATGGTGAATCTGTTGACAATGGTATACTGATAAAAATTGAAGAAACAGATTTAGCACTGATGACGGGTGTTGAGTTGCTAAAGGTTCAAGAAATATTACAAAAACTAATCACAGCGAAACTTATTATTAATGCAGACAATGGATTCATAATGACCAACAAGAAAAGTCTATTCAAATTTTTAGAGTATTTAACACTCAAAGAGGAGGTCGGTAAGTTTACATCCGACGCACTCAAAACTATTATTGCTGATCAACGTAGCCAAGCAGATATCCGAGACGCGTAAATGAACGAAAAAATTATTATTATGTCCATTTTTGTTGGCTTTGGACTCATAGAATTAGTTGCCGGTCGCTTTTTTAATCGAGACAAATCTGGCAAGAAAGATGTCTATATTGAAATTATTAGTACCAGTATGATACTAGTTGTCACCGTTCCTAGTATTCTTTATTTAACGGAATTAATAGGACAATCCATTGTGCCTGAACTCAAAAACACTCTAAGCAATTGGAGTTGGCCGATGATGTTCATAGCATTTATATTAGCTGATGATCTTGTGCAATATTGGTGGCATCGAGCCTGTCATTCACCACTACTTTACGGACTTCATCGAGCTCACCATTCTGCAAATTACATGAGTATCAGGGTGGTTTATCGCAACAATTTATTTTATTACATGATCATGCCCAATTTATGGTTGACTGGGTTTTTAGTGTATTTAGGCCTATTTGAGGTTTATCCATATTATCTGGTCATCAAAATGAGTATCATCTTTGGAGCACATTCAAGCATGTCTTGGGACAGGTTACTCCACGGAAAACCTTGGCTTACGCATATTGGTTGGTTAGTGGAGAGAACGATTTCAACACCATCGACCCATCATGCTCACCATGGAATGTTTATAGACGATGGCGTGACTCATTACAAAGGTAACTATGGCAACATGCTGTTTATTTGGGATATGATATTTGGTACTGCTCATATCACAAGGAAATACCCAAGGGCATACGGCATAGAGAACTTACCTGAATCAACCTGGCAACAGGATTTATTTTGGCCGGTGGTTCGACAAACATCAAACAGTATTGAACCGGCTGAACAAAAGTTAATGGATAAGTAGCTTATACCCAATACAATCAATCTAATCGATTAACGCACGGAGAAAGAAGATGAAATCTATGACTGTTAAATTATTACTATCATTAAGCCTTGCCCTACTTACGTTAAACCACAGTGCATATGATAAAACTAAAGTGTCAAAGTCACTGGACGGAGCGGCAGTAACAATTCTGAGTCCTAAAAATGGTGCGGTGATTACTGGTGATGTTGTCGTTAAGTTTGGTATAAAAGGAATGGATGTCGCGCCTGCTGGTTCTGACAAGGTCAATTCTGGGCATCATCATTTATTAATTGACGGTACCAAGATGCCCGAATCAGGAATGCCAATGGGTAATAATGTAAAGCATTTTGGAGGAGGTCAGACCGAAACGACACTGACACTTTCAAAAGGTAAACACACGCTCCAGTTGATTTTAGGTGATAAATCTCATGTTCCTCACCATGAAATGATCGTCTCAGAAATTATTACAATAACGGTACAATAAGACCATTAACGAATTGATACATATTAGTAACACTGTTCACACTCTGTTCAGGTTCAATTGTATATAATGTCTTCAGTCATTTATTCATTGAAAATTTAATCATAGGAAGAACCATTATGAAACTATTAACTTCAACAGTCTTGTTAGCTACAGCATTGTTAGTCACAGCAACCGTGAATACAGATGTATTAACCGCAGCAGGCGTTCAGGTTAACTGGGACAATCCAGCAGGCTATAGAGATATTAATCAAGGCAATCGAAATCGAGTACGCTACGAGCAAAGTGTCTTTAAAGAATTAGGCAAGGAGTTTGCAAAATTAGCCGAACAATTACCTAACGATCAATTTCTAATGATACAGGTGTCCGACTTAGACTTGGCGGGCGATGTAACCTATGGTCAGGGCAGAACGATTCGCATTATTAAAGAAATGAACACCCCTAAAATGACCTTTGCGTATCAACTACTCAATAAAGATAAAACTGTAGTTATCGAAGGTAACGCGAAACTTAATAACATTCACTTCATGCAAAATACCAGTCGCATCAATATGCGTAAAAAGCTAGGTTATGAAAAAGAAATGATTGAAACTTGGTTTGATGATAATCTATCAACACACTACCGATAAGTCATTGAATGATGGTCCTTAATGAACGAAGACGAATACCGCAGTATATATAGAGATATTAATAAGTACCCCTGTGTCTTCGAAAAAATAATGCTGCTCGGTTATAGTAATTGCTCGAGCAGTAAAAAAATCCTACTGGCTGAACGTGAGGCCATGGCCTGTCTAAACAAGGACGACATGGAAGATTGTCAGGTAACCCTCAATAGCATTCGCCGCAATGCTAGATTTGCTCTGAACATTACACAGGCTAAAGAAGCATTGCCCCATTCAAAAGAGCTAAGAGTTCAGGCCGGAGCAGCCTTTGGTTTGCAACAATATCTTAAGGGTGAAAACACTGCAGATGTTCAGACATTGATGAATAACAAGTTACGTTATGAAGAAGATGACACTCGTCCGATTGTAAATATTAAAGAAACAATTTCTGAAGCTCTAAAACGATTCGGCGATGTGAAAAATATCCCCTTTGTAGAGATAGTTAAAACAATTAAAGGTTTTAACCATCTCTCAAGAAGAAAATCTAGGAAAGAATCCTAGTCATAAGTTTGGGTAAATAGGCCTGCTTCATCATAAATAACCCGATCATTGTAACCACTGAACCAAATCGCTTCAGGATTACGACCCAACATGGTTACTTTGCCTCTGTCAGGTGCATCGGCAGCCCCTCTGAGTAACTTCATAATCACCAGACCATTCTCTGCACCCTTAATCCCAGGCAAAGGGTCATTCGTCACTGCAACAACTTCTGTTTTGCCTTTATAGTGGGTAATGGACAGACGCGCATGGGTTTCAACACCTGAGAGTCCTTTTTGAGACTCGTTGAGTATGCGCCATGCTTCTTCAATAGGTACATTAAATGCCTTATGTCCGATGATGTCTCGACCACAGAAATAATAATGATTCTCTACACCATTACGTTTTAGTTCGCGTTGCTGAATTCTAAGTGCATCGGGATCATTATTGATGCCATTAATGATGGGCGCTTGATTATCGATGTTAATCCAATTGCGACTTCTTAATCTTTGAATAGCACGTTTTGTACTTTCAACCCATAGCAGTCCACCTTCAGGATCACTCGAATACTGACCATTTTCATCTTTGGCTAGGAACTCATCAGGATGATTGAAGTGGATCATTATTCGTAAATTGACTCCAGGATATGAAACATGAAAACTATCGAGCATATCCATAAACGTGTCATCAAAACGATCGGGGTAAAAGGAAAGTTCCTTAGTACCAATTCTGATATTTTCTATACCAGCTTCTGCAAGTGCAGATAACCACTGGGCAATATTTTTATTCCCAAGAACCAGTGGATCACCGCCTGAAAGTAAAATTTCGCGTAATACCTCACGTCCTGAAACAGGGTGTTTTCCACCATTCTCGGCGACTTCTTTGTTGTGTTGTCGAATGTAAGTGACAATCTCACTGATCTGAGCGAGGCCTTTCGGTGCAATGGTACCGTCAGGTCTTTCAACTTCTTTTTTAGCAATTAACTCTTCACGGTAACAGAAACGACAATGAGCAGAGCAGGTTGAAGCTACATAGATAAGACCTAATTCGTATTTGTGAATTAGCCCTTCTACTGGGCTGTAGTCCATTTGTTTGCCTGGATCTGCAGCACCATCCAAATCAAAGGTTTCTAACGGACTCGCTTTAACCAAGACCTGTATTGGTATACTGTTCTTTGCTAAATCAAAATAATGGCGAGTCATTTTAACGGGCATGCGAGATTCAACATCTTGCGGTGTGTCTTTAAGTTTGAGGAGATCATCCAATTCCTCTTTACTATAAAAAGACAGCATGTCTTCGGGAACTTTTTCCTCAACAAACTTCTTCAATCCTGTGACAATCTGACGATCATATTTCCCGTTGGTCACTGAATCTAAAAATTCTATTTCTGAATCTAAAGGCTGGTATTTTTCTGCCTTTGCCATAATATTCACCTGTTAAAATTAACTAAAACACTTTGATAAATGTTGTTCATTTACCACACCCTATAACTAAAACGAATGGTCTAATAAAGTGAACGGTTTAGCAATGTTTAATTGGTAAATATTGACGAATAACACCTAAATTGTTAATACGCTTCACTGGCTATCTTTGGATGCCCAGTGACTAATAACTCTGAAGAAATCATTTTTATCATAGGGTTTACTAATATAATCGTCCATACCTGAGTCGATACAATGCTTACGATCCTCTGGCATTGTGTTGGCAGTCATCGCAATAATGACATTGTGCGTTGAATCATTATTTTTAAGTTCTTTTTCTCTGATTATCTTTGTTGCTTCAAATCCATCCATTACTGGCATTTGACAATCCATAAGTATTAAATCGTAGTTATTTTCGTCAAACATCTGCAACGCTATTTTACCGTTCTCGGCAATATCGACTTTCGCCTTTGATGGCTTGAGTAAAGCCAATACAAAGATCTGATTGGGTTTATTATCTTCGACCAACAGAACTCTCTTGTTAACCAATAAGTCTTTAATTGTAATAGAGTTGTCATCTCTAGAGTCAGCATTGACAGCATCTGCATGGTGTTGTTGTACAGCTTTTTCTAGGTCCAGTTCGAACCAAAATGTTGAACCAGAACCTAGTGTGCTTTCAACGCCCATTCGCCCCCCCATTAAGGTGATGATCTCTTTACAGATTACTAGACCAAGCCCAGTGCCACCATACAGTCGATTAGTACTATCATCCCCTTGGCGAAAGGGTTGAAATAGCTGCTCAATATAAGCGTCATCGATACCCACTCCAGTATCACTAATTTCAAGTCGTATAGAATAATTACCCTGATGATTGGACACATATTTAACGTCAGTATTGATGGTACCAGATTCTGTGAATTTCACGGCATTACTAACTAAGTTTAGAAAGACCTGTCTAAAACGTGTAGGACATCCTACAAAATACTTTGGTAGTTCTGGATCATAGTTAATGTCTAACTGGATATTTTTATTACTCAGGTTTAGCTCAATAATTCGATACACATCTGCTATTAGAACCGGCAAATTAAAATCTATATGCTCTAGTGAAACGTTTCCAGCTTCGAATTTAGAATAGTCTAAAATATTATTAAGGAGTTCCATGAGTAGTGAACCCGAACTATTAATAATTTCGACATATTTTTCTTGTTCTAAATTGAGAGTAGTATCCATAAGGAGTGTAGACATTCCAAGCACTCCATTTAATGGCGTTCGTATCTCATGGCTCATGTTGGCTAGGAACATGCCCTTGGTTCTTTCCGATTCTTGTGCCTTGTTTTTTGCAGAAACAAGCTGTTGATTTATTTGTTTGATCTTGTCCTGCGATTGCTTAATTCTAATGGCAGAGCGAATTCGCGCGGCCACAACAGGGTAATGAAAAGGTTTTGCTATGTAATCCAGAGCGCCTAAATCTAACCCTTTAATGACGTCATCACGATCTTCCCGAGCAGAAATTAAGAGCAGGGGGATATCCGAGGTCGTTGTGCTATTTAACAGTATTCTACATAGTTCAAAACCTTCAATATCTTCAGTCATTAAATCGAGAAGTATTAAATCGACTGCTTCGCTGTTGACCACTGCTAAAGCATCATGTCCGGTTTGTGCTGAATAAACTCGATACCCATCATTTTCTAGATCGGATTTCAGAGCAAATACATTCTCAGCATTTGGATCAATGACTAATATTTTTGCTGTAAAACTAGTATTCAATGTATAACCTCTATCATAGAATTATGAATATGAACTGTAATCAAAATATCACCATTTACTGCGCTATTTAATGCTATTAAGCTTAGTAAAAACCTAGAGATTTACAATAGCATACAGGCCTTTTGAATAAGACAATACATTGCATTTTTTAGATTGGTGAATTCTCAGCAAAGCAGGTTTTTGTTTGAAGATTGACATGCTATGATGCGCCTTAAGTTTTTTTCTTCTTTTTATTGTTAAAGGATTGGATTTTTAGATGCTGGTTACACTCCCAAATGCAGATAATTTTCAGGTTCAACGTGGTCTCTTCATAGCCGCTTGGAAAGTATGGTTTAAACGATTTAACGATAAACCACTCGATTGGCACGAAGGTCGAATGCCAATCTGTAAAACCAATGAGTCACTCGCTGTTTTGCTCGAATGTGGCTGTCGCTTCAGCTTAGAAGCCATCTGTCGTCTAATAGCACCTTGGAACTATCGTAATCTTGAAATGGCTTCGGATGACTTTATTCAATTAAACCCGTCATTGTTTCGTCGAGTTCCCTACACAAAAAGTAACGGCGACGTTGTCGACGGTGTAAGACTCACCGATCAGGCTCTCGATGTTTGGGAAGAACTGACCTACATCGCTCAAGACTTATATATGGCTTTTGCAGAGGCCAGAATTCAAGCAGACATTGAGACTACAACTGACGATCCCATCGTCATTGATGATGCTGGCATAGAAGTCATCGGTGAAGATATCTATCCACCAATATTACCTGAGATTGATGATTCTATTGATGAATATGCACAGGCCTTGGTTGCTTGGATAGATGAAGACCCATATCAACCATTGTATCAACGACAACCTGTCCACGATGCAGTCAGCGGCTGGGATAATCGTTTAAAAGCCGCCTACTGGCCGAAGCCTCGTATGGGATATAATGAATTGTCCCACATATCGTCTCCCTTACTCTACAGAGCTGGTCTTTTAGCACATGGTCTTGATGAAGGTCGTGAGTGGAGCTATGAAGACAAGAATATTGCGGTTAAAACAGCCTGTGAAATATTTCTCCTTTATGGTGTTCCTCAAAGGGATGTTACTGCTGAAAATGTTGAGGCTGTATTTCGAGCAGCACTCAGTGAGGATAGTAACGCGACGGCTAAAATGAATAGTGGATGGACACATGTGGCTGCTTTTGCAACGCATCATCTTGAATCATCGGAAAATCGCACGCCTTTAATTGCTTGGAACAGTCGTATCTCGACTTCATTTATTTCAAGGCTCGATTTTTTACTGGTAGAAGCAGGCTGTTGTGGACCTGAAAACTTGTTTTCAGAATTCGGAACGGTTCCAGGATGGGGCGGCACACGTCCAAGAGAAGTTAGCTTAGAATGGCCATCAGGTTACAGACAATGGTCAACCCAGATCGCTGCTAGCAAATTTGCTGTTCGCATTCGAGATATTCTCAACCATGCAAAGGATGAGCAGGGCGATGCATTGTATCCCCAAATGCCACTTGCTGGCGGAGATAATGGCTTATGGACTGTACGTGGTATCCAAATGGTTCTTAGCAACGATGGTTATTAACATCTTGTTAATTTTTTAATATTAAAGATGAATATTGAACAAATTATTTCGGCGATGACCATCGATATTAGAAACAATTTGGCAACGGCTGTAGAGATTGGTCGCTGGCCTGATGGTTCTCAGTTAACCTCTGAGCAACTAGAAAACTCGATGCAGGCAGTTATTGCTTGGGATTCAACAAATGGCGAGGTGACCGATGAACCCTTTCGTATTCAAAAGGGTGGCATACTCAACAAAAATGCTAAGAACTCAGAAAGTAAAGCGAGTTCTACGGAACTAAATCTAGACATTATTATAAAAAAAACAATTCAATAAAACATCATCAAGTTGTAGAGTAGACAATCAATAATGTTAAAAACTATCCTCAGAAAAGAACATAAAAACGATTGGGAGAAACGTACTCCCTTAACACCCAATGCTATTAAGACACTAAAGTCCAATGGCTATAATGTCGATGTTGAAGAATCATCTATTCGCATTTTCTCTGATGATGAATACGCAGCAATACCATCCGCGCTTTTCCAATCACCCAATGAACATCAGTTAGTTATTGGCATCAAAGAACCACCGATTGATTCCATTAGAGAACAGCAGGTGCATATTTGTTTCTCTCACACCACCAAAGGTCAAGATTACAATATGCCTTTGTTACAGCGTATGCTCGATAAAAATATAACGTTACTTGATTACGAATTAATCACCGACCAATCCGATAAAAGAACCATAGCATTTGGACGGCATGCAGGAATAGCCGGCGCCATTGATACCTTTGCTGTACTGGGTCAAAAATACAAAAAAAAGAGCGTTACCTCTGCTCTTACAGAGGTAAAACAAACCATTCATTATAAAACCATTGATACGGTTAAAGTTGCTCTATCAAAAATCAATATGGACTCAGGACAACCAATCCGCGTGGTGATCATCGGCTCTGGCAATGTGGGCAAGGGTTCAGAAGAAGTCTGCCAATGGCTTGGATTGAAAAAGTTAGATGCAGAACTGTTTATAGCCAACGAACTGCCCAGTGATTTACTCAATAAAAGTTGGTATGTCGTTCTAAGTAGCCGTCATATCCACGAAAAAATAGCAATCTCACAACCGCAAAATTCCCAGTCAAGTTCTGTCCCTAGTTCTGAGTTTGATACTGCAGATTTTTATACGGAAGGTAAAAAGAAATATAAGAGCAAAATTGAGTCATTGCTTGGCCGCTTTGATGTATTAATACAGGCTGCTTATTGGACCGATTTCTATCCACATCATTTAACAGAAGAGCAGTTTTGTCGTAATGCAGACAAGCTGCCAGAAGTTATAGGTGACATCACCTGCGACATTGACGGTAGTTTTTCCTGTACTAAAAAGATATCCAGTATCGATGAACCCGCCTATTCATTTAATGCTAGAACACTTGAAGTTCATGATGGGATAGTAGCCAATGAATTGACTGTTATGGCTATCGACAACTTACCTTGTGAATTATCTCTTGATGCTTCAGAGCACTTCTCATCAAAGTTAGTCAACTACACTCCACATTTGATGAACATGGATCTTGATGTTGCATTTGAAGATTTGCAATTGATCGATGAATTAAAAAAATCGGTGATTGTTTATCGTGGCGAACTCACCGAGAAGTTTAAATATTTAGAACAATTCCTCAGTTAACGACTCGAATTTTAATACTCAGACTATAACCGTATTTCTCCACAGAGTTCCGTGGACATTTGTTGTCTAATTATAATCGGGTCTTGGTGCTGACTGAGAAGCCAAAGTAGCTTTGTTATGCAGGCTTCTAACATCATATCTCCTGCGTTCACCACTCCGGCCCTCTCTAGGATGTTACCCGTCTCATAGGCGCTCATATTGACCTTACCACTGAGACATTGGCTACAATTGACAATGACCACACCACGAGCAGATGCGTTTGAAATAAGTTTAACAAGCTCAGCATCGTCACTTGGGATGTTGCCAGAGCCATAGGTGAGTAAGATGAGACCTTTGACCGGCTGTCTTAGATAATTCTCAAGAACCTTGGCTGAAATACCTGGAAAGATATGCAGTGTACCTATCTCATTGTGTTCCATCCTGGTCAGCTTGAGTCGCTCTGATGGCTGTTCAAGAATAACTTGATGATTAATTTTTATATCAATGCCTACTGAGGCCAAATTTGGATAGTTAGGTGATTGATATGCTGCAAAGCCTGATGAATCAGTCTTAGTACAGCAATTTCCACGGTATAGAGTGTTATGAAAGTAAAGAGATACCTCAGGAATCTTTGATGATGCAGCCAACTGGATTGCTCCAATAAGATTGTCTCTGGCATCGCTACGCAGTTCAGCAAAGGGTATTTGTGAACCTGTAAAAATAACGGGCTTGCCCAAATTTTGGAGCATAAAGGATAAGGCCGCAGCTGAATATGCCATGGTGTCGGTACCATGTAATATTACAAACCCATCAAAATCATCATAGCGCTGCTGAATATCTTCAGCCAGTTCATTCCAGTGTTGAAGTGTAATGTTTGATGAATCAATTAAATTTGGATATTCCTGAAAAACGATATCCGGTAAGGAATCGTTTTGAAATTCAGGCTGAGCCCTAAGTGCAGACTCAAGATAACCAGAGCAGGGCGCATGGCCATGTTCCGTGTGCTTCATGCCGATGGTACCACCTGTATAGGCGATGTATATACGAGATTTGTTCATGGGAACTAATTTACGCTACATAAACAATGTGCATAGATATTATTTGGATCATCCATTGTTGATAGCATTTGATAACTGCTCTTCAACTCATTCATCAAAAGAACAGCAGGAGACAGAAAACGAGCCTGTATTTCCTCTGAATCAACGACTTCTTCTTGAATTGCGGAAATAATTGAAGATTTAAATAAACTATTGAAAAATTGTTCACTATCCGATAATTTGTGGCCAATATATTTGATCTCATAGGTGTCTAGATCGGCAAGGACAGCAGCCGAATTGATCGCGTCATCAATATCTCCGAGAAAATCTACTAGACCTATTTCTTTTGCAGTTTTACCTGACCACACACGGCCCTGAGCAATCTTATCAACCTCTTCCTTATTCATGTCTCGACCTTCGGCAACAATGCTTAAAAACTGCTCATAGCCTTTTTCTATGGATCCTTGAATAGCATTTCCGACATCTTCGCGTAGAGGTTTTCCTGCATCAAAGGCGCCACTGAGAAGAGTTGTACCAACACCATCACGGTGTATTCCATATTTATTGAGCGGTCCTTCGAAGGTCGGTAACATTCCAAAAATTCCGATTGAGCCGGTCACTGTTGTCGGACTCGCCCAAATCTCATCTGCTGATGCTGAAATCCAATATCCACCAGACGCAGCATAACTGCCCATGGAGATAACCACGGGCTTGCCAGCCTCTTTCATTGCGACTATTTCTCGACGGATCATCTCAGAAGCAAATGCGCTTCCACCAGGGCTATCAACTCTCAGAACCATAGCTTTAACCGATTCATTGACCCGCGCTCTTCTAATTTGATCGGCCGTGCTAATTCCGCCAATGGCTCCGGCCTTTTTCTTGCCGTTGTAGATGACGCCCTTGGCGACAACCACGGCCACCTTATCGAGTGATGATTCAAGTAAGTCGGGACTGGTAATTATGTCTAGGTAATTTTTATAACTGATTTGGCGATAGTTTTTCCCCGTTTTATTGCTACCAATTTTTTCGATCAAGTAACTTTTAATTTCCTGGCGTGTCATCAGCCCATCAACCAATGACGCTTCCACAGCAAGTTGTGAGGGTTTAGTCGTGGAATCGCCTATTTTTGATAAATATTGATTGCTATACTGTTTAATATCATCTGCCTCTAACTCTCTTGCAGAAGCAACACTCTCTGTGTAATCGTCCCAAAGGTCACCTAAGTAATGTAGGTTAGCTTGTTTGGCTTCATCTGACATATCATTTCGAAGAAATGGCTCTACAGCAGATTTAAAGGTGCCAACTTTAAAGATGTGAAAATTAATACCCAAGTTATCAAGCGCGCCTTTAAAATAGGTGTTAAATCGTCCATAACCTTCAATGTAAACACTGCCTAAAGGATCCATATAAACTTCATCAGCCTGAGCGGCAATAATGTACTGCGATTGATTGAAAAACTGTGAGTAGGCATATACAGGCTTACCTGTAGCCTTAAATTCTTCTAGAGCAAGACTAATATCATGTAACTTGCTAGGACCTGCTCCATATAAGCCACCAAGCTTTAAAACAATGGCATCTATGCTTGTGTCAGTCGCTGCACTATCAATGGCTTCTATGACCTCTTTAAGGAGTGTTTGAGGCGGTTTGTTATCGCGATCACTGAGTTCATCAAACATCTCATCTATGGGTTCGACATGATCCAATTCATCGACAATGTAACCCATTGGGTTAATCACTAAAGCCGAGCCAGTATGCACCGTTTTTATCTCTGCAAAGAATACCCCTTTGATAATCACGTAGATGATCAGTAAAAACAATATATTGATGATTGAACGTCGACCTTGATCAACTAAGTTCCAAAATCCTGTAAAAAGTCTATGAATAATTCCGGGCTTGTTCGCCATTGAGATCCCTTCCATTGATTAAAAGTTGTTGTAAATACAAAGATGATTGATTGTTATTCTAACTCATGTAGAGAGTTAGACCATTATGTCATTGATATCATTTTTCATATAATCATGACATTACATTAACTATCTGCCATATCTTGTTGTTTTATATGGCATATTACGAGTCACCAATAATTGTAATTAATTATTGCCAATGGTTAATTTATTGAACAGTACAAGATATACAAATCTTGGATTTTCTATTAATTTCATCAATACCTTGAAAATAACGCCAAAATAGACAACTAATATGTAATTAGATTGATTATTTGAGGTGTTTAAAGTAACTTTACGCGACAAAAATAATAAACAGTGTGAACTATCTAACAGATAATGAATCATAATAATGCTATTGCATTGTTATCGTTAGCAAGTTATCTGTAAAAACTTGGAGTTTTAATGTCTTTTCGATCGGGCCTGTTAGTCATCATTCCATTGGTAAGTGTCAGTCTTACAGCAAAAGATACTGCGGGCGTCAATCTAGAAGAGGTTACACGCTTATCAGTGGGTAGTACCGAACTTATCCTAAACGGTACCGCTGTAAGAAAAGAGGCTCAACATGCCATTTATGTTGGAGGCCTTTATCTAAAAGAACAAAAATCCACCTTCGATGAAATTATTAAAGATAAAAATTCAAAACGATTCCTTTTCTACTGTAATACTGCTGAAATTTCCAGTGAAAAACTGATTAATGCATGGGAGCAGGGTTTTGCTATCAATTATTCAGATGCTGAAATAAGAGAAATGGCACCTATGATTCATGAATTTAACAAGGTCTGGCAATCAGGATTAATGGTGGGCGATGAAGTTTGGGTCGACTATATACCTGAAAAAGGGACTCAAATAAGTATCAACGGTAAGCTCGTTTCTGAAATTTCAGGAAATAAATTTTATACCGCATTTCTTAAGACTTGGCTGGGTCCACACCCATTTAACGCTAAAATGAGATCATCACTTCTCGGAAATTAACGACTCTCGAAAATTAACTACGGTCTCCATAAATATGAGTATTGGCAGTCTAATGATAGACCTGGACGGATTGACTGTTGGGTCACATGAAGTTGAAAAATTACAACATCCACTCACCGGTGGAGTCATTTTATTTAGTCGCAACTTTGAAAATTTCAAACAGTTGCAATCACTTTGCTCAGAGATAAAATCAACTGCACGCCAAGAAATACTAATTGCAGTGGATCAGGAAGGTGGTCGTGTACAACGATTTCATCAAGAGTTTTCTCAAATTCCAGCTATGGGACGTTTTAAATCGCTCGCTATAGAGAAACCCGTATTTGCAGAGTCTGAAATATTACAGTTATTAACGGATACGGGTTGGCTTATGGCTTCAGAACTTATCTGTGCAGGTGTCGACATCAGTTTTGCTCCGGTCTTGGACCTAGACAAAGGAATTAGTGAAGTTATTGGCGAGAGAGGCTTTGGAGGCGATGTAGAACAGGTAATCAATTATTCTACCGCATTCATGAAAGGCATGAACAAGGCTGGGATGAGCGCAACAGGAAAACATTTTCCTGGGCACGGCTCTACAAGAGCAGATTCTCATTTTGAACAACCCATCGATACTCGACCCTTAGTAAAGATTCGCTCAGAAGACATGAGAGTCTTCGAGAGTTTAATCAATCAAGGACTAAAAGGAATTATGCCGGCGCATGTCATTTATTCTGCAGCCGATCCATTACCTGCCTGTTTTTCAAGTTTTTGGTTAAATGACATACTGCGTAAAGAACTGCGTTTTAATGGCACAATATTTAGTGACGACCTCTCAATGGAAGGAGCTAAATTCATGGGTGATATTCAGTCGCGAGCACAGGAAGCTCTCGATGTTGGCTGCGATATGATTTTATGCTGTAATGATTCACAATCACTTGAACTGTTATTCGACAAGTTGCCCCAGAAGGTAATAACGAAAAAATCAACTCGCATTAAAAGTATGATCAACTGCAGTTCGGCTACTAATTTTCAGCAATTGACTCAGTCTGAGTATTGGCTACAGACCCATCGTAAACTTTTGCAGATGAATGGTTAAACAACAGTATATCTAAATGCTTACCATTTTTTCTTTGGAGTAAACTCAGCGTCTTCATCAGTTCTTTGATTAATTTCTTCCTGCGTAGGCGAGTCTGAAGGAACACCTCCTACGTCAATATCTTCATCTGATGTTGCCAATGGCATTCCAGATGGTGTTTCTGTACTGTATGTTCCACCTTCGCCATCACCTGCTTTGTTGGCAAGGCCTGCTAATAACTCATCTACTTTTTCAAGTTGAGTTATGACATATTGATCTTCAGTTCCAAATTCAATTAGTTTTTCTCGAGCAGTTGTATAATACTGTTTCGCCGTGCCAGGTTGCCCGTCATTAGCAGCCTGATGTCCCATCTTGATGTGTCCTTCAGCGTCAAACTTTAGCAAGCTGCGTTGTACAGCAGGCATGATTATTTGGTACTGACTTTCTTGCAGAGAGCGATTTTGAAAGAGTAAAATAAGGTAACGTACTAATTTATTGAGCCTACCAATAAGCCCCTGTAGTTCCATCATTCCTGATGGAAATTGCACTTGAAAGGTAAGATCATCAAATGATGACAAGGTGGCCTGTGCAGAGTTCAGTCGGTTTTTGATGCCGGTTGCTGATGGGTCGATATTGTGGGCCGCTTTTAAATTCGCAATGATTCTTTGTAAAAGAAATTGATAGGTTACTTTTTCAAGGCCAGCAACCTGAAGTCCATCATAAAGATCTTGGGCTTCATCAGCGCGCATACGATAACTGGCTATCTGCTGTCGTTTTAGGGCGGCTGCCTGTTCTTTCTTGGTAAAGATGACGCTACCTACTACACTTAAAACCAGTAATCCACCAATCAATACTACGATAGTCGTTATGTCCACAATGTCTCCATTTTATATCTGTCTAATAAAAGTTCATATTCAATTTATGGGATTTTAATTTTAAATATACTACCCGAATTTTCAGCATTAGTGAGTTGAATACAACCCATTAAATTTCCCTTTTGATGCATGGACGCAACCTGTGCAGCAAAATAGATTCCAAGCCCTGTGCTACCAGTACTCTGATTGATACCTAGTATAACTTCATTTTGACTAGAAATCATCGACTCTGGATATCCTTTACCGTCATCAGATATTGTGATTTCCAACTGTTCATCGATCACACTTGCCTGAACATTAATACTTGTATTCGTATAGCGGATGTCATTAGTAATAATATTAGCAACCACAGAAGCCATGAGACCAGAGTCAAAGGGCCAGATTAAATCTTCGTCCACAGAAAGCGTTGTATGCAAATTTTTAGTCTTGAGTAAATCATCTTGATTTAGCAACTGTTCCTCAAGAAAATCATAGACATTATGATAATCAACATTAAGAGGTAATTGATTGTTTTCAGCCTTATACAGGGCTAAAAGCTGAACGAGTAGACCATTGACGCGACTCACCTCGTAACGCAATAGAGCAGTCTCTGATTCTCCACCTTTTATCGTTTCAAGTTTAGTTGAAAGTACATCTGCAGAATGAATGATGATGCTTAAGGCATTTTTCATGTCATGAATGGTCGAAGCCAAAACTGTCGAGAAGGGGACATTCATCTGTTCAGTCATCATCAAGCCTGCAAACCAATACTGTAATCATTGAACATGCGAATTAATTGCTGACATCGCACAAATCGGTGATCGGTTTCCCTAAGACTGGCTGTTTTGTTCAAGCAAGTATCCACCTCCATGAGAAGTTGCTTTTTATCATCAATAGATTCAGCTTTTCTCAATAACATCTGAGCAAGATTCATGTTAAAACTAATATTTTCGGGTGACATGGCTAAGGCTTCTTTAAATCCGTCAATAGCCCCATCTATGTCGTTATCAACAGAGGCCTTCATTCCTTTATTGTTGATTTTGCTCGCCTTAACCGCCTGCTCAAAGGCTGCTTTGTCCTCAACGATGGTCTCAAGATTAGCCATCAGTTCTTTATCGTCACCAAATTTTTCCATTATGTTTGCAAGTATTTCTTGGCAGGTTTCAAAATCTTCGCCATCCTTACAAGCTTGCGCCATATCTGCGCAACCCATACCTGACATCTTGTCCTGAATTTTTGTAAAGTTTAGTTTTGATTTAGCGAGAAGCTCAGAGGCTTGATCCTGCTTATTAAGTTTGTGATAAATGGCATGTCTAGCTAGGTTTGCTCTAAGTTGTATTTCAGGATCCAATTCATAATCGGTTTCAAGCTCTTTAAGCGCACGCATTGCCTCATCAACAATGCGCTTGTTATTAATTCCACTTTCCTCGGTTATAAACTCTTTAAGAATAGAGGCTAATTTTAGATAGTTATCTGGGGTTTTATAGACCGATGTTCGTCCTAATTTTACAGCGGCTTTAAAAGCTCGTCTGGCTGTTTTTATGTCACCATTAACAAGCGCGATGTCACCAAGGTGCATTTGTCTAAAAATTGCTTTGGGTGAAACCTTTACAGCCGATTCAAGAGCCCTTTGTGCATCTTCTGGTTGACCAAGTGCTTGTTTAGTACTGGCTAGCCAATCGAGTGCTTCTGGATAGGTTGCCATGATTTTGATCACCTGATCAAACAATGCGAGAGCTTCACTAAAGTCATCTTGGGCATAAAGGATCTTGCCTAATCCCATAAGAGCCCAAGGAAGAGGACGTTCTTTAATCACCTTTTGATAGATTACTCTAGACTGCCCGAAGTCACCCATTTTATCGTATAAATCGGCCTTTATACGCATGCATGACATGCTGTATTTCGAACCCTTTTGAATGAGTAAATTACAATGAACAATGGCTTTGCTGTAGTCCTTACTGATGATGGCTTGATTCACTTTAGCCAACTCAATTTTTTTTGTAAGAAGTTTATCAAGTCGACTTTGTAATAAGGCTTTGGTGAATGGCTTGGTGAGATAACTATCTGGAGTGTGCTCTAATGCACCCATGACCATCTCCATGGTATTTTCAGCAGTTACCATGACATAAACCGATGTCGGTTTTAACAGCTCTTTTTGAGTTAGTTCCTCAAGAACCTGCTGGCCATCTTTACCTTCACCCAAATTATAGTCAGAGAGAATAATATCGTACCGTTTTTTAGCGCATTTACTCAGTGCAGCTTCACCCGTGGAGGCCAATTCGATATCGATGCCTCCCATCTGATTCACCATACCTTTTAAGGAAACGCGAAACTCTGGAAAGTCATCAATTAAGAGAAAACTTAACTGTCGATAATTTATCATTATTGAGCTGTTCCTTGTATCAATACCTGTTCAACAATAGTTACCATAAAATATGAGTCGCAGTTAGATGCTAATAAAGCATCACCATTGGATATTTCTCACTAATCAAAGTCTATCAGGCATTCCTGATATGACAAATTTTGATGATATATGCATAAAAAGTGCTAAAATCCGTTTTCTTGTTCCATTGAGTTATAGATAAACAAAGAGTATGCTTTTGAAACGTTAACGAGAAGCAAGTTATGCCACAAAACACAACCGATATTCAACAGCGCCATAAACTCGTAGTTGCCATATCATCAAGAGCACTATTTGATTTGGATGACAGTCATCAAATCTATGAAGAGCAGGGTGTAGAAGCGTACTCCAAACATCAAATTAGTCTTGAAGATGATTCCCTAGAACCAGGGGCTGCATACCCACTGGTTAAGAAACTACTGGCCTTAAATGATGTCGCTCCTGATAATCCTAGAGTTGAGATTATTTTACTTTCCAGAAATAGTGCTGATACCGGCCTGAGAATATTTAATTCAATTGAAAAGCACCAGCTTACAATTTCTCGTGCGGCCTTTACCAGTGGAGCATCACCTTATCGTTATGCACCTGCTTTCAAAGCAGACTTGTTCTTATCGACAAATCCCGAAGACGTAACCCAAGCACTCAACGCTGGAATTGCGGCAGCAACGATCATTAGACCCATTAAACCGAAAGAGCATGACGACCAACTTAGATTTGCCTTCGATGGAGACGCAGTCATTTTTTCTGATGAGGCTGAAAGGGTCTACCAAGAAGGGGGGTTGGAAGCCTTTGCAGAGAGTGAAAAACAGGCCGCACATAGTCCCTTAAAGGGTGGGCCTTTTAAAAATTTCTTAGCCAGTTTACAAAAACTTCAGCAGGACTATCCTGATGCGAACTGCCCTATACGCACCGCATTGGTTACAGCTCGTTCAGCGCCGGCACATGAACGGGTTATCCGCACCTTAAGAGATTGGAACATTAGAATCGATGAAGCGCTATTTTTAGGCGGACTTTCAAAAGGCGAGTTCCTTCAGGCTTATGGTGCCGATGTTTTTTTTGATGATCAACAGGGACACGTAGATTCTGCAACACAGCATGTGGCTGCTGGACATGTACCCCATGGCATTAGTAACGAGTGAACAGTATGAAAATCAAGGGTCATGTACAGGTTAGTTTATGAAGCTACAACAGCTACGCTACATCTATGAAGTCTCAAAACATAATCTGAATGTCTCAGCAACAGCAGAAAGCTTATTTACATCACAACCCGGAATTAGTAAACAAATAAGATTGTTAGAGGCGGAATTGGACGTACAAATTTTCATCCGCAGTGGCAAACATCTTACTGGGATTACAGCACCCGGCAAGTTAATCCTAACCATTGCTGAACAAATACTTAATCAGAGTGGTCAGATCCAAAAAATCGCCAAAGAATTCTCTAGTCATAATGAAGGCAAACTCTCCATCGCCACCACCAACACCCAAGCCCGATATGATTTACCGAACATTATTGAAAACTATAACCATCAGTATCCAAAGGTAACCTTGCAAATGCATCAAGGTTCACCGGCACAAATTGCAAATTTTGCAATACGCGGTGAAGTCGATTTTGCCATCGCTACAGAAGCCTTTAACAGTCCTGAATTAGTCATGCTTCCCTGTTATCGATGGAACCGATGTATCCTTGTTCCAAAGGGTCATGCATTAACCAGTAAAAATTCTGTTTCTATTGATGAATTAGCAAGCCATCCACTGATTACCTACGTCCAAGGATTTGCCGAACGGAGTGCTTTGGACCGCGCTTTCCAACAGGCTGGGTTAGAACCGAACATTGTTTTTGCAGCCACTGACGCAGATGTGATTAAGACCTATGTCAGATTAGGATTAGGTGTTGGAATTATTTCTAAAATGGCATTTGATAAAACGGCAGATCATGATCTGGTGATGATTGACGCCAATGCGTTATTTAATGATGATACCGCTTATATAGCCTTTACTCGTACCTTGTATTTCAGACAATACATGTATGAGTTTATTGAACATATGGCTCCTCACCTAACACAAGAAGTGATTGAAGCGGCACAATCTACAAAAACTAACGAGGCAGTAAAATCTTTGGTAGACACGATTCCTCTTCCACTACGTTAAATGAACGAAATGATTGCTTTAACACTCAATGATATTTACTGCTAGACCACCACGAGCCGTTTCTTTATATTTTGTTTTCATATCTGCACCTGTTTCACGCATGGTCTTTATCACTTTGTCGAGGCTAACCTTGTGACCACCATCACCATGCATTGCTAATCTTGCAGCGTTAATAGCCGTTACAGCAGCCATAGCATTTCTCTCAATGCAGGGAATTTGAACCAGTCCGCCCACGGGGTCACAGGTCAGCCCAAGGTTGTGCTCCATGCCAATCTCGGCCGCAGCTTCACATTGTACGACATTGCCGCCCATAACTTCTGCAAGCCCTGCTGCCGCCATAGAGCAGGCTACACCCACTTCACCCTGACAACCCACCTCGGCACCCGATATTGAAGCATTCTCCTTATAAAGGATTCCAATCGCTCCTGCCGTAAGGAGAAAGCGAATAATACTATCGTCATCACAATTATCTTTAAATTTATGAAAGTAGTTGAGTACTGCAGGAACAATTCCAGCAGCACCATTTGTTGGTGCAGTAACAATTTTTCCACCAGCGGCATTTTCCTCATTAACAGCCAATGCGTAGAGATTAACCCAGTCCATTACTTTTAATGGGTCAAGGTTATTTTTGTCATCGCTTTTGAGCTTTCGATAAAGATTTGCAGCTCGACGTTTAACTTTTAGACCACCGGGTAAGATACCTTCTGTTTTACAACCTTTAACTATGCAGGCACTCATGGTTGACCAAATATTGAGAAGATATTCAATGGTTTCTTCTTCGGGACGCCAAGAAGTCTCGTTGGCTAACATCACCGAACTGATACTAAGCCCATTGGTTAAACATTGATTCAGTAATTCTTCACCTGTGGTGAACGGGTAGGGTAATACCCGAGGATCTGAGATAATTGGATTATCTGCAGTTGCATCTTCATTGACGACAAAACCACCACCGATTGAATAGTATATTTTATCCAGTAACAAATTTTGGTCGGCATCATAGGCCGAAAATTTCATTCCGTTTGGATGCAGTGGTAATGTTTTTCTTCGATGGAAGATAATATTTGTTTTGGAGTTGAATTTAATAGGTTGCTCATTATTCAACCTCAGCATCCCAGATGTTTCCAATGTTGCTAATATCTTTGGGACTCTGCTTGGCTCAACATGCTCAGGAGTTTCACCCATGAGACCTAAGATGACCGCAGTTCCACTGCCATGTCCTTTTCCCGTATGTCCTAATGACCCATATAGGTCGACATGGATAGAACTCACAGTGCTGTCAAGTGACTGAACCTGTAGTTCGTGAACAAAGCGATGAGCTGCCCGCATAGGACCTACCGTATGTGAGCTCGATGGCCCGATACCAATACTGAACATATCAAAAATACTAATCGACATTTTAAGATTTAATCCAAATTTTGATCTATAATTTATTATTAGACAATTCTACTATGGAAAGGTCTGCGATGCGCTAGTTAATCAAGGAATCATGATGAAAATTACACAACTATTTATAGCTCTCACCTTAACGCTTTCAACGTTAGTTTACACAACAAGCACTGTTGCGGCTCCTGCGCAGGGCTCCCTTGCTCCCGAGTTTAAATTAAGTGACCAGTTCGGCATAACTCATAGCCTAATTGATTATAGAGGGCAGTGGGTTGTGCTTTACTTTTATCCTAAGGACAATACCCGGGGTTGCACCATTGAGGCAGGTAAATTTCGAGATCAAAAGTCTGCATTCTCTGAAAGAAATACCACCGTGTTTGGTGTCAGTCTTGATGATGTTGAATCTCATCTCGATTTTTCTGAAACACTGAAACTGAACTTTAGTTTGTTAGCCGATGAAACTAAGAGTACATCAAAAAGCTATGATGTTCTCACCGATTTAGGCTTAATAGCATACAGTAGTCGAGAGACATTCATTATTGATCCAGAGGGCCGTATTGCACATCATTTTGATGAGGTTACACCGAAGACACATACCGCCATGGTGCTTAAAAAGCTTGATGAACTCATTGAAATCTATAAATAATATCAATTAATAGGCTTTTCTCGTTAAAAATACTACTTTAACAGCATATTTTGTCCTATTTCTTTGACCCAAGCACAATATGTAGTTATGATTGCGCGCCTAAACAGAGGCCTGTAAATTCGTGATCATCGATCCATTTCGTTTTGCAAAAAGAGCTCAGCAATTAAATACTATTGTTCAGCTTATGCCTGTAGGAAGACTCGAGGGTGTTATTGCTCAAGAGAGTCAACTAAACCTGCTGTTAAATGGAGGTCGTAATGAGAATAACCGATTAGTTTTAAGCGGTGAAATCAACGGGACTGTTAAGGTAATATGTCAAGTCTGTCTCGATATTGTTGAATATCCAGTGGACATTACATTTCGTCTGCTACCGGTTATTTCGGAAGAGCAGGCTGAAAAGTTAAATCAAAACATCGAACCCATTATTATTGAAGATGATAAGTTGGAATTAGATGAGTTGGTTAACAATGAATTAATTTTAGCGATGCCAGTTGCAATTTGTCATCGTGATGTTGATGGTAAAGATTGTGCTGACAAAGATAATTTTACCGTTGGAGAAATTGAACATCAAACAAAGAGTTCACCCTTTGATGTTTTGAAAAATATTTAGTACAAAGTTAATTAGGAGTCAATCATGGCTGTACAGAAAAGTAAAAAATCAAGATCACGTCGCGACATGCGTCGTTCACACGATGCATTAACTGCACCGTCACTATCGGAAGATCCAGTTACAGGCGAATTACACCTACGCCACAATGTTACTGCAGACGGTTATTACAAAGGCAAAAAAGTCATATAAGACTTAGAGTCTGAGCTGTATTTTGACAGCAATAACGATATCAATAGATTGTATGGGGGGCGATTTCGGCCCTCCTGTCATGATCCCTGCTGCAATTTCTGCACTCAATGATGATGGCAACCTCAGACTGATCCTTGTCGGCAATTCAAATCAAATCAACGAAGAACTATCTAAAATCGGTGGACAGCTAAACCATCGAATTACTATTGTTGAGTCAACTGAAGACATTGCTATGGATGACAAACCGTCCCATGCTTTGCGTAAAAAGAAAAATTCATCAATGGCATTAGCCCTTACCGCTGTAGCTGATGGTCAGGCACTCGCGTGCGTCAGCGCAGGTAATACCGGTGCATTGATGGCATTGTCTCGGTTTATATTAAAGATGTTACCCGGTGTCGATAGGCCCGCGATAACGACAGCTATACCCACCGAGAATGGTCATACAAGACTACTCGATTTAGGTGCCAACGTAGATTGCTCAGCCAAACAATTATTGCAATTTGCACTCATGGGTTCTGCGATGGTTACCGCCATAGATAAGGTTTCGAATCCTTCAGTAGCTCTACTTAATATTGGCTCTGAAGACATCAAAGGTAATGAGCAAACTCGCGCTACGGCAGAACTTCTTCTTGAGGCTAAACAGCTCAACTACATTGGTTTTATCGAAGCGAATAGCGTTTATGCAGGTTCTGCTGATCTGGTGGTCTGTGATGGCTTTGTTGGCAATGTGTTTTTAAAGGCCAGTGAAGGAGTTGCCCGCCTTGTTGCAAACAAGCTTCAAAAAGAATTTAAAAGAAATCTTATGACCCGTCTATTATCGGTTATAGTAGTTTCGGTATTGGAGGGGTTCAGAAAAAGAGTGAATCCTGATCAGTACAATGGTGCTAGTTTTATTGGTTTACAGGGCATTGTTATTAAAAGCCACGGCTCGGCCAATATTCCGGCAGCTCTAGCCTCTATCAAGGAAGCTATAAAAGAAGTTAAGAACAATGTACCGGCTCAGATAAAAGAACAAATGGAACAAAACGCCTAGCCAAACAACTTAATGCTAACTATTGCCAATGACGTGTAAGCTCATGATATAAAAGAAAACATAAACATTTGGTAATTTAAAATTCATTATTTACTGGATAAGTTTCTCGATCCATTGGTGTGACAGGTAACATGGCTAGCAAACACAGCATTATTAAATCTACATTCAATGAAACATTGGAGGCTTTGACCTAGTATGAGTGAAGACAAGAAAGTCGCATTAGTAACCGGTGCCAGCAGAGGTATTGGTAGAGCAATCGCAGAAAAATTAGCAGCAGATGGAATGATAGTCATAGGGACCGCGACATCCGATAATGGAGCAGACTCTATTACTGCCTACCTCGAGAATAGTGGTGGTATTGGAATGAAGTTGAATGTCACTGATGCTGAATCAATCACCCAGGTGATTACTGCCATTAAAGAATTACATGGTTCTACACCGGATGTATTGATTAACAATGCAGGGATCACTAAAGATAATTTATTGATGCGCATGAAGGAAGAGGAATGGTCTGACATCATTGCGACTAATTTAACCTCAGTATTTCGATTATCAAAGGCCGTTATGCGTGGCATGATGAAAAAACGTTGGGGAAGAATCGTCACCATTGGTTCTGTTGTAGGCACCATGGGTAATGCTGGCCAGTCTAATTATGCGGCCACTAAGGCTGGACTCATTGGTTTTAGTAAATCTCTGGGTCGTGAAGTGGCTGTTCGTGGCATCACGGTTAATGTTGTTGCACCAGGATTTATTGACACAGACATGACTAAAGGTTTGCCCGAAGAGCAGAGAGCAGAATTGGCAAAACAGATTCCTGCCGCAAGATTGGGCGATCCGACTGACATTGCTGCCGCTGTCTCTTTTCTAGCATCTGACAGTGCTAGTTACATCACTGGTGAAACAATTAATGTAAATGGCGGCATGCATATGGTCTAGGGATCATTTATCATATTTGTTACGTAGTCTGCTTAGATAAAAATAGACCGTGTTAAACATCAAATGTGATAAATATTTTGCCTGTTCGCACAGATTCAGCTATAAAGTACATTCAGAATTCAAGCTGAACAATTTTGGATGTAGCAATTTCATACAATTCAGCGTAAAAATAATCTATTTCGGGGTTGCAAACTGGCGAAAAATCAATACACTAGCCGCGCAACCAGTTTGAAAACACTTTTGGTCGTTTTTTACCCAAATATAGCATTCAAATTAACCGCAATATTAAAATTATTTATAAGAGGATAAAATTAGTCATGAGTACTATTGAAGAACGTGTAAAAAAGATTGTTGTTGAACAGCTAGGCGTTAGTGAAGATGAAGTTAACAATGATTCTTCATTCGTTGATGATCTGGGCGCGGATTCTCTGGACACGGTAGAATTGGTAATGGCTCTTGAAGAAGAATTTGATACAGAAATTCCTGATGAGGAAGCTGAAAAAATCAGTACTGTACAAACTGCCATTGATTACATCAATAATTGCAGCAAAGATTAATCAAAAAACAATAGTTTGTACCACCAAAATCCTCATGATTTTGGTAATTTCTGTTAAGCGGTGTACATTACGCCGCTTTTTTGTGCCTGATATTTGTAGACCTAATTTGTATAAGACAATATTCCTTCAACTCAATAGGGAAAACAGAATATGAGCGAGCCGCGGCGAATTGTAATCACTGGAGCAGGTGCTCTGAGTCCTGTTGGCAATGACATTGATTCAATATGGTCTAACTTATTGGCTGGTAACAGTGGCATTAGTCTTAATCAGGTTTTTGACACCACTGACTATTCAACAAAGATTGGAGGCGCGGTTAAAAACTTTAGTCCCGAGCCATACATTACTCCCAAAGATACCAAAAAAATTGATCTATTCATCCAGTACGGCATTGTCGCATCCTGTCTTGCAATGGAAGATTCAGGTCTTGAGGTCACCGATTCAAATCGACACCGAATAGGCACTCTCATTGGTGCAGGGATTGGTGGCATGACGACCATCGAAAAATACCATAGTGCTATGCTAAATCGTGGCCCTCGTAGAGTTTCCCCATTTTTTACACCCGGAACCATTATCAACATGATTTCTGGGCTGGTTTCTATGAAGTATGGATTGACGGGACCAAACTTATCCATTGTTACCGCCTGTACCACCGGTTTACATTGCATTGGACAGGCCGCTAGGATGATTGCCTACGGTGATGCTGATGCTGTGGTTGCAGGAGGTTCTGAAATGGCCACTACACCACTGAGCATTGCTGGGTTTGCTTCTGCTAAAGCCTTGTCGAAACGTAATGATGCACCAGAGCTAGCATCCAGACCTTGGGATAAAGATCGAGATGGATTTGTGCTTTCTGATGGCGCAGGCATCGTGATTGTTGAAGCCCTCGACCATGCCACGGATCGCGGCGCCAATATTCTTGCTGAAATCGTAGGTTTTGGTATGAGTGGTGACGCCTATCATATGACATCACCCCCTGAAAATGGTGATGGTGCAGCTCTTGCGATGGTCAATGCGCTCAATGATGCAAAAGTATCTGTTGCTGACATTGGTTACATCAATGCTCATGGAACATCAACAAAGGCTGGCGATTTAGCAGAAACTCGTGCGATTAAATCAGTCTTTGGACATCACGTAGATGGTTTGTCGGTTTCTTCAACAAAATCGATGACGGGACATCTGTTAGGTGCTTCAGGTTCATTTGAAACCATTGTGACCGCTCTTGCTCTGAGGGATCAGGTGATGCCGCCAACCATTAATCTCGATAATCCTGATGATGAATGTGACTTGGACTATGTTGCCCATACTGCAAAACAAAAGTCCATGGACTATGCTCTTTGTAATTCCTTTGGATTTGGTGGCACTAATGGCAGCCTCGTGCTTAAACGCATTTAAGCAAACCCATTCCATATTAACCATTCCACATTAACAAAAAGATAAGTCATCATGAGGCAAAAGAGTTTCAGAAATGGTCAGAACATCGATGTTCATGCCGCTACGGATAGAAGTCTGTTGTATGGTGATGGCGTCTTCACAACCATTGCCATCAATAATCAAAAACCTCTTTTGCTTGATGAGCACATTAACCGCCTTTATCGTGACGCAAAAAAAATAGCGATTCCTAGTGTATCAAAAGACATCATTCTTAAGCGATTAACCGATGCCCTTGAACAGTGGTTTGAATCCTCGAGTTCAGATAATGCCATCGCTCGAATAACCATCAGCCGGAGTTCTGGTGGTAGAGGCTATCAATGTCTTGATGCTGAACCGGTTTATTGGATTAATCTTTCTCCATGGCCAACTCACATTGAGCCACTAAGAGAAGAAGGAGTGTCATTGCGCATGTGCTCGCAGCTTTTATCAAACAATCCTAGTTTAGCCGGTATCAAACATTGCAATCGCTTAGAGCAGGTTCTAGCAAGAGATGAATGGCGTGATGAAACCATCCATGAAGGCTTAATGGCGGACATGGATGGCAATATTATCGAAGGCACCATGAGCAATTTTTTTATTGTTAAAGAGGGTGTAATCAGCACTCCTGAGTTAAGCCACAGCGGTGTTGATGGCATTATGAGAAACACAGTAATAAACGCTGCAAAGTTACAAAATCTAGACATTAAGATTAGAACCATCTCGAAATCAGATATCTTATCTGCAGATGCAATTTTTATTAGCAACTCGATTATCGAAATTTGGCCGGTGAATCGTTTTGATGGTAACCAATACTCAAAACTAGCAATAATTACTGACTTGCAATCTAAACTTCGTAGTATGATACATGGATGAAACCACTTCTTTTTAAATCCATCGCACTTGCTGTCTTAATCGGTTCACTTTCACTGGGCTGGTTGTGGATGAACTTTGTTGGGATGATGGATACACGCGCTAATATTCCTGAGCAAGGACTGATCATAGACATTGTAGAGGGTGATAACTTTGCAAAAATTGTTCAGCGTTTAGAGAGTCAAAATATCATCACATCAAGCCTCTATCCTAAAATTGCAGGCAAGTTGTATCCAGAAATCACATTATTGAAAAAGGGTGAATATCTTTTAGATGATCAATTAACAGTCTTCGAACTATTTAAAAAACTCAGTAGTGGTAAGGTTCGATTTCATCAAGTTCAGTTCATTGAAGGCTGGACCTTTAACGATTTTAAAAAGGCCTTAGAGCAACAGCCAGTTGTTACACAAAAGTTACATAACTTAAGCACAAAAGAGATCATGACGTTAGTCAATAGTGAATATGATCATCCAGAAGGTTGGTTTTATCCTGATACCTATAATTTTACCAAGGGTACTTCAGACATCAAAATCTTAAAAATGTCATATCAGAGCATGAAGCAAAAATTAGAACGACACTGGCAGCAACGAGACTTAGGATTACCCTATGACTCACAGTATGAAGTTCTTATTATGGCGTCAATCATTGAAAAAGAAACCGGGCTTGCAGGTGAGCGTGACCGAATAGCGGGCGTATTTGTCAGACGTTTACTGAAGAACATGCGTTTACAAACCGATCCAACCATCATTTATGGATTAGGTGAAAATTTTGATGGCGACTTGAAATTTGTTCATTTGAGAACCGATGG
>JAUUZN010000182.1 GCA_030589945.1 Gammaproteobacteria bacterium
ACTTTACTTTTGTCCGGACTATAAAGGGGTTGCGCACCCGACTCAACATCAACAATTGACAGACGTTCATGAACTAAAATAGCCTTATCACTTGCATAGGTTCCTGACCAGTCAGGGCCACGATGGCGCTGATTTTTGGAGAGTTGGATCCCTTGTTTTCTGAGAACTGCTGCGTCTGACTTTATATCCAGAATTCCGAGTATTGAACACATTTTTATTTCTACCTTTTAATCACTAATCTTAGTTTGTTTACGTTGGGATGATGGATAAGAGCCAAGTACCTTCACTGTCCTGCACTTTTCATTGAGTTCATTGATTGCTTCTGCAACTCTGGGCTCTGCCTGATTTCCTTCTAAATCGATATAGAACATTTCTTCCCAAGGATTTCCTAATATGGGTCTTGATTCTAGTTTGCTGAGATTAATACCATGGGTTTGAAATATTGAGAGGGCATTAACCAGCGCACCAGGTTCTTGTCGTGTTGCAAACATGATGGATGTCTTACAAGGCAACGATTGATGTACGGCCTGTGGTTCACGGCTTAATACAATAAAACGACTAAAATTGTGTTTTTGATCGGCAAGGTCGGTTGCAACCACCTGCAGCTGATAAATTGCTGCTGCTTCATGACCCGCTAATGCAGCGATGTTTTTACGCTCATCACCCTGTACCAAGAGCAGGGCATGTGCGGTGCTGTTGGTATACTCGACATGCTCGATGCCTAATTTTTTCAGCTGCTGAATGCATTGAGTTCGGGCCTGTGGATGGGCGATAACCGTATCGATATCGGCCAATTCAGTACCTTCTTTTGCGATGAGACAATGTTCAATTTTTAATGTTTCCTCGCCAACAATATGCAGCGGACAATGAATGAGTAAGTCATAGACTTCATTGATACCACCGGACGTTGTATTTTCAATGGGAAGAACGCCTACATCGGCAGTTTCATTAATGACATGGTTAATCACATCTAAAAATTCATCGCAGCACACATGGTCAATGCTCCCTTTACTGTGTGAAAAGTGCTTATCGGCTGCTAGGTAACTATAAGCACCCCGTTCTCCTAGGTGTGCTACTTTAAAGAGTTCATTGCTGTCCGCAGTATCCATATTCTGCAAAAAAGCTTCCTGAACTTGCAATGAATCATCAATGATTCTGTGGAATATATCGAGGATAAAATGACTGTCTAGATTTTTTTCCTTGCCGAGGCGAATGAGTTTTGAGAGTAATTCATTTTCTCTGATCTTATCTCTGAGTTTTATTCCATGCTTTGTTTTCATGGACGCTACATCGCGAACCAAATCTCTTCGTTTGGACAAGAGATTGAGTAACTGCTCATCGACGGTGCTTATATCCTTTCGGACTGACAATAGTGGTGAGTTTTCGGTGTCTTTTGACTTCTCACCCTTTGTGTTCATTTCATCTTTACTCATTTTATTACTCAGTTTTATTGTTCAGCTTATCTCTATCGGAGTTCAGAAGGTGTTATTCGATTTTACAGGGCGGCGCTAGTACATCCATGTAGCCTTCGCTGCTGCATCCCTGCAGCAGAGACCTGTTAAATCGGATAACACCTTCTGAACTCCTCTTTTTGCATTTGTTTTGCGTTTGGCCTTTTTTAAAGACTGTTTATTGTTACCTTTTAATGCCTTTTTATTGTGAAAAAAAAACCTCCCGTTGGGAGGTTTTTAGAGACTTTAAAAGAAAAAAGCAGCCATCAACCTCCAAAGGAGAAAGGATTATTAAAGCGATTATTAAAATTATTATATGTGCGACTGTTTTTACTCATGAACAAAGAATATCTTTTGCGGATGATTCAGTCAAGCTCGGAATAGCGGTGATTTTGTCTTTTTATGTTTTGGTGACTCAACCCGTATGTCGAATCATCTACAAAACTTGAGTCTGTCTTGCGTGACGGACTCGATTGCCTGTTGTTATTGGTGTCGGCTTGTCGTTACAATGCTCTTATGAATATTGATGAAATAGACAGTGAAATTGACAGGTTACAGCGACTCAAGCGAAAGATGCTTGATTCTGAGTTGTCTAATTCAGTTGATTCAACCTTTGACAATAAAAATGCCGAACATTCTTTTCCTTGTACAAAAAGCGGTAATCTCAATGTTGTTATTGTTGGTGGCGCGGGTCAAATTGGACAGCTATTCTTAAAACTCTTTATACAGTCGGGTTATCGGGTATCGACTATTGAGAAGGATGATTGGGATGATGCTGAGCCGCTTTTAGCGGACGCTGCCTTAGTATTGATTGCTGTTCCTATCAATCTTACGGTGGGCATTATTGAAAATCTTAGCCCTCTCTCTAATGATTGTGTATTAGCCGATGTCACCAGTATTAAAGAAAAACCAATGAAAGCCATGCTGCTTAAACATTTGGGCCCTGTGGTGGGTTTACACCCTATGTTTGGACCTGATGTGAAGAGTTTCAGTGATCAGACGGTGATTGTCTGTGAAGGTCGACTGCCTGAGCAGTATCAATGGCTTGTAGAGCAGTTAAAGGTCTGGAAAGCCCTGCCTTACTCTCTAAGTGCTCAACAACACGACCGATCCATGGCAATGATTCAGGTGATGCGCCACTTTTCTACCGTAGCCTACGGTTATCATCTGATGAAAGAAGATACTGATCTTTCTGAGATCATTCAATTAAGCTCTCCCATTTATCGGCTAGAACTGGCTATGGTCGGACGTCTGTTTGCACAAGATCCTCAGCTGTATAGCGACATTATCTTTTCAAACCTCGATAATGTTCAGTCCATTAAACGATATATACGCCGTTTTGAGCAATTGCTCGATATTATGGAAGCCGATGATAAGCAGGGATTTATTAAGATCTTCAACCAGACTTCTGACTGGTTTGGTGAATATGCAACGCAGTTTTTGGCAGAAAGTAGTCAGATGCTTGAAAATACCCATCAGGTCACCGCAAACAGTACTCAATCAACAACTGATAAATAGTTCCTACCACTAATTACTTTTACTCGTTTTTACTATAGAATGCGCGCCCTTAATTAACAAATAGGTCTATACCGTGATTTCTACAGCCAACATCACCATGCAGTTTGGTGCAAAGCCACTTTTTGAGAATATTTCCATTAAATTTGGACAGGGTAACCGCTACGGTTTAATTGGTGCCAATGGTTGTGGTAAGTCGACCTTTATGAAAATCCTTTCAAATACCCTTGAGCCTTCAGGTGGGCAAGTGATGCTCGATCCCAACGATAAGGTCGGTGTTCTGGGTCAAGATCAGTTTGCCTTTGAAGAGTTCAGTGTGATTGATACGGTGATCATGGGTAACAAGGAATTGTGGGAGATTAAAAAGGAACGTGATCGCATTTATTCTTTACCCGAAATGAGTGAAGATGAAGGCATGCAGGTAGCCGAGCTTGAAGTCGCATTTGCCGAACTTGATGGTTATACCGCGGAATCTCGTGCCGGTGAATTATTGATGGGTCTGGATATTGCTGAGTCACAGCATTTTGGATTAATGAGTGCCGTTGCACCTGGCTGGAAATTACGTGTACTTTTGGCACAGGTGCTGTTTGCTGATCCTGATATTCTGTTATTGGATGAGCCAACAAACAACCTGGATATTAACTCTATTCGTTGGCTTGAAGAGATCTTAATCCAACGTAAATCAACGATGATTATCATTTCTCACGACAGACATTTTCTTAATTCGGTCTGTACGCATATGGCTGATCTAGATTATGGCGAATTACGTCTATATCCTGGTAATTATGATCAATATATGACTGCTGCAACACAGGCTCGTGAGCGCTTACTATCAGATAACGCTAAGAAAAAAGCGCAGATAACTGAATTGCAATCTTTTGTGAGCAGGTTTTCAGCCAATGCATCAAAAGCCAAGCAGGCAACATCAAGAGCGCGTCGAATTGATAAAATTCAATTGGAAGAAGTCATACCTTCAAGCCGAATGAGTCCCTTTATTCGTTTCCCACAAAAGAAAAAACTATTCCGACAAGCCTTTGAGCTTGAAGGGGTATCGAACGGTTATGAAGAGCCTCTGTTTAAGGATCTCAACATGATGCTTGAAGTCGGGCAACGACTTGCGGTGATCGGGCCCAATGGTATTGGAAAGACAACCTTTCTAAAAACATTAACTCGAGAAATGGCAACTCAGGCGGGCGAAGTGAAATGGTCTGAAAATGCAGATATTGGTTATTATGGACAGGATAATTCGGCTGAGTTTTCACTCGGTGAGAGTCTTTTTGAATGGATGAGTCAGTGGCGTGAACCGAATGATGATGATCAGGTAGTACGCGGCATATTGGGTCGAATGTTATTTTCTCAGGACGATATCAAAAAATCGGTGAGTTTATTATCGGGCGGAGAAAAAGGCCGCATGATGTTTGGCAAACTGATGATGCAAAAGCCTAATGTATTGATCATGGACGAACCCACCAATCATATGGATATGGAATCCATTGAAGCTTTGAACCTGGCGCTAGAAAATTATGAAGGTACCTTGATATTCGTATCCCACGATCGTGAGTTTGTATCATCTCTTGCTACCAAAATTCTTGATATGAAACCAGAGGGTATTGTGTCCTTTGATGACACCTATGAAGAGTATTTAAAGTCACAGGGAATTTCTGTCTAGAGAATGCATTTTAAAAGAAGTGTTTTAAAAGAGGCGTTCAGCTAAGGTTCAGGTTAGTTTCAGTAAGATCTTTAGTTATATAGAGCCACTTGCTACTATAGGAGTGTTCTAACTTAAGATTACATTAGAGGAATTATTCAATGAACATTCTACGCACTCAGCACCTTTTTTCTAAATCAATCAAGCTAGCACTGTCATTATTGGTTATCAGCGCATTCGTTGCAGGTTGTGCTTCTAAATCGACCATGTCGCGTACCGAGAAGAGTGCAGCCTATGATCAATTCATAATCGACGAAAAGCTTGAGTCTAAAAGACGTGTGACCGCCTTCAGACTTTATGGCTGGAGTGATCTGGGTGAGCAACACCTCATCTTAACGGCGAATGCGAATCGTAAATATCTTATCACCCTGAATCATCACTGCTTAGATTTACAACATGCTAACGTGATTGTAATTAACAATAATGGTTCTTCACTCGATGCGAAGCTTGATTCAATCTCGGTTCCTAATTCAATGGGTCTCAAATGTTACATAAAGACCATCCACCGTCTTACAAAAGAACAGGCTAAAGCGATTCAGAAAATTGGACGCGTTTCAGATGAAGATACCAAAGATCTGGATGAGATAAAGGAAGCGTCTGTTAACACAGAAGGAGCTACCTCTTCTGATGAGG
>JAUUZN010000036.1 GCA_030589945.1 Gammaproteobacteria bacterium
AAAGAACGCGAAATAATGGAAATGCTGGGATTTACCGATCCATATAGGTGAGTGATTTAGATGTTCGATTTAGGTGATCCAGCCGCCGTGATTATGTATAATAGACTCCGATGCTAAATAGGAAAAAAAGCAATTCATGAACGAAGATAACAGTAAACCTCCCTCTGCACCCTGGTTTAAAAAGCTCACACAACTACTTCAAACTGAGCCAAAAGATCGCGAAGATTTATTATCAGTTTTTCAAGTAGCAACAAAAAACTCAATTCTTGATGAAGATTCACTTGCAATGATTGAAGGCGTTTTACAGCTTTCTGACATGCAGGCACGAGATATCATGATACCGCGGTCTCAAATGATCGTGATTGAAAAAGAAACCGATCTCAAAGGTATATTGAAGATTGTTACGGACTCTGCACATTCACGATTTCCTGTAATTGGAGAAGATCGTGATGACGTTGTTGGCATGTTATTGGCGAAAGATTTATTGGGTTATTTCAATCCGGGGAGTTTTGAATCAGATAGTAGCGAACACTTGATGGCTAACTTAAGACAATCAGTGGTCGTGCCAGAGTCAAAACGACTGGATGTATTGCTGAAAGAGTTCAGAGTGAATCGTAATCATATGGCCATTGTTGTTGATGAATACGGTGGTGTTTCTGGACTGATCACCATTGAAGATATTCTTGAAGAAATTGTCGGAGAAATTGAAGATGAAACCGATAAAGAACATGAAGTCGAGATGATCAGCGCTTTATCAGACGATAAATGGCAAATTCAGGCAATGATGGACATCGAAGATTTTAATGAATATTTCAAAGTATCCTACCTTGACGATGAATATGACACGGTAAGTGGCTTATTACTTCAAGCTTTTGGGCATTTACCGGCTAATGGAGAAGTCACAGTCATTGACAATTTACAGTTTGAAGTGGTCGAAGCAGACAATCGTCGAATTAACACTGTGCATTTATGTCACTTGCAACCTGTAGAAAAGCCTTCAATTTTGGAATCTCAAAGCGGAGAATGACAGCACAACTAACTTTGATGTTTGAACGTCTGTTGGCAAATCGCTTCACTAAGTTATTCATTACAGTATTGGCGGGAGCATCTTTGGTGCTTGCCTTTGCACCGTTTAATTATTGGTACCTCGTTTTTCCTGGTCTTATTTGGTTGGTATTGCCTTTACAAAAACTAAACATTAGGCAAACGTTAAAGCGTGGTCTTGTCTTTAACATTGGTTTTTATGGTGCGGGAATTTCATGGATCCACATCAGTGTTCATCGTTTTGGTGAAGCACCTCTCTGGTTAAGTATTTTTCTCACATCAATTTTAATTTTTCTACTCAGTCTGTTTTCAACCACGGCATTATTGATTCTAAATCACTTTTTTTCAAAGATGAATCAGCGTATTTATTTTCTCGTAGCCTTACCTTTTTCTTGGCTTTTTATGGAATGGACCAGTACTTGGTTTTTGACTGGATTTCCATGGTTAAACTTAGCGTACAGCCAAATCAATAGTCCACTCATTTCATTGGCTCCTCTGATGGGTAGTGCGGCCATTAGTTTACTGATTGTTTTTATTGCCGGTATATTGAGCTTGCTAATCCTAGAAGGAAAATCATTCATTCGTTTTGCATCGTTTAGCATGATTTTTATCGTGGGCTCACTAGCGTACACGGCGCAGATACCGTGGGTACATCCTACAGATAAAACTCTTAGCATTAGTTTAATACAACCTAATATATCTCAAGATAAGAAATGGAAGATTGAAGAGCGCATCAAGACCCTTGAATATTTTAGAGACACAACTGATACATTAGATGCACAGTTGGTGATATGGCCTGAAGGTGCTGTTCCAGCCCTTGCACGGTCTGTTAGTAATTATTTGCTTAATGTTGATATAAAAGCACGAAAAAAATCTCAAGCAGTGCTGACCGGTATCGCGGTTCTTGAGGGCGATGATATTTACAATGCTACTTTGATGTTAGGCAGTGGTGAGGGAAAATATTACAAACAACATCTTTTGCCCTTTGGGGAATTCGTTCCTTTTGAATCAGTCTTAAGGGGTCTGATCGCTCTTTTTGATTTACCGATGTCCTCCTTTAGCGAAGGCTCAGATGATCAGCCTTTGCTAACGGTCGGTGATTGGAATATCGCTATGGCTCTGTGCTACGAAATTATTTTCCAAGACATCGTTGCCAACCAACTAGAGGGTGCGGACGTTCTTATTACCTTAAGTAATGATGCCTGGTTTGGTGATTCGCTTGGAGCCTATCAGCACCTTGAAATAGCACGCATGCGAGCCATTGAAAATGGTGTTCCTGTCATTCGAGCAACCAATGATGGAATATCTGCAGTGATCGATCATCGAGGTAAAATTCAAGCTAAGTTAGTTAAGTTTGAGAAGGGTGTCTTATCACAGACAATTACAGCAATTGATGGGAAGACTCCGTTTCGTAATCTTGGCCCGGCATTGAGTTTCTTAATTTTATTATCTATTCCAGCGCTGGTTCTGATGTTTGAATTTGGACGTCCGTCCAAAAAAGATTAAGCTAGCCTGTATATGCTATGATTCAGTCAATAAAAATAATCTTCAATGATAAAAATTAAACCATGAATGAGATGCAATTGTGAAAATTAGTTTTCCTGATTTTAGTAAAGCAAAGGTACTGGTTGTGGGTGACGTGATGCTTGATCGTTACTGGCACGGTGCCACTTCAAGGATTTCTCCTGAAGCGCCGGTACCCGTTGTTAACGTTCAGCAAATTGAAGAACGACCGGGTGGAGCTGGCAACGTCGCCTTAAATATTTCCAGCTTAGGGGCCTCAGTAGACCTTATCGGTCTCACGGGTAATGATGAAGCGGCCGATATTTTACAAACTAGATTGCAGGGTGTGAATGTTAATTGTATTTTCAAAAGATTAGCTGATTTCACAACCATAACAAAACTACGGATCATCAGTCGACATCAGCAACTTATCCGTCTTGATTTTGAAGACAGCGTTGTGGACAGTATTGATGCAACCCAGAAACGTGATTTAACAGAATCAGTGAAACAACAGATCAGTGGAGCTGATATTTTATTGCTATCAGACTATGCCAAGGGTGCATTGTTAGAGCCACAATCACTGATAAAAATAGCAAAAGACCAGGGTATTCCTGTGCTCGTTGATCCTAAAGGTAGCAATTTTGAGATCTATCAGGGTGCGACAATGTTAACGCCAAACTTGAGTGAATTTGAAGCGGTGGTTGGGCATTGTACTGACGAAAAAACACTTGTATCACGTGGCCAACAACTGATGTTTGATTTAAATTTAGAGGCCCTGCTAATTACTCGTGGTGAGCAGGGTATGACCTTGTTGCAAACTCAATATAATCCCGAACATTTTCCTGCAAAGGCCAAGGAAGTCTTCGATGTAACTGGAGCGGGAGATACAGTTATTGCAACGCTAGCGACAGCTCTTGCTGCTGGTGATGATTTAGTTTCAGCAATAGGATTAGCAAATTTAGCTGCAGGGCTTGTTGTTGCGAAATTGGGCACGGCATCTGTAAGTTCTATGGAACTGCAAAAAGTAGTTTCTCATAATTCTGAAACTGGGCTTGGTGTGGTCACCGAAGAACAGCTTGTGGTTGCTTTAAATGAAGCGAGAGCAAGGGGCGAAAAAATAGTTATGACCAATGGATGCTTCGATATCTTACATGCAGGTCATGTGAGCTATTTGGCAGAAGCTAAAGAACTCGGGCAAAGACTCATTATTGCTGTCAATGACGATCAATCCGTGACACGACTTAAAGGCGAAGGAAGGCCGGTAAATCTTCTGGACAGGCGAATGGCAGTCCTGGCTGGATTAGGTGTTGTTGACTGGGTTGTGCCTTTTTCTGAAGATACACCCGAGCGATTAATTTGCAATTTGCTCCCTGACATCCTCGTCAAGGGTGGCGATTATCAGGTAGATGAAATTGCTGGAGCTTCATGTGTAAAGGAAAACGGTGGCGAGGTTAAGGTGTTAAGTTTTAAAGATGGTATTTCAACCACTCAGATAATTGACAGCTTATCTCGTTAATTTATATTCACATGAATATGAAATCCACACTGACTAAAATTATTTACACATCAATTTTGTATCTATTGATACCTTTGGAATTGATACGCTTATTTTGGCGAGGTCGTGCAGCTCCAGACTATCGTTTACGATGGGATGAGCGGTTTGCATTTTTTTTACCGAAAGTTCCTAAGGGTGGAATCTGGGTACATACGGCATCAGTGGGAGAGTTTTTTGCGGCATTGCCGGTTATTCGCATACTGTTGAAGCGCTATCCTAATATTGCGATTACTGTGACTACAATGACTCCAACAGGTTCAGAGCAGGTTATCGTGGAACTGGGTAAAGAAGTACATCATTTTTATGTACCCTTTGATTTACCCGATGTAGTGAACCGATTTCTCAAGCATATTGAGCCTGTAAAATTACTCATCATGGAAACAGAGCTATGGCCTAATATTATTTTTGGTGCACATGAGAAACAGGTCGAAATAATACTGATGAACGCACGACTATCAGAGCGCTCAGCCAGAGGTTATTCACGTGTGAGAAGTCTAACTGAGACAACACTGCAAAAGATTTCAATTATTGCCGCACAACATGAGAATGATGCAAAACGTTTCATTGAATTAGGTGCAAATGAAGAAACTATCCATATTACGGGTAATATCAAATACGATTTAACCATCGATAAAAATTTAAGATTGAAAGGCAGGCGGATACGCGAAAAATTTGAATCGGAACTCGTATGGATTGCTGCGAGTACGCATCGAGGTGAAGATGAGTACATCCTAAAAGCTCATAAGATTATTCGGGAGCAATTTCCAACGGCGCAGCTAATCATTGTGCCACGACATCCAGAACGATTTGATGAAGTAGCACAGCTATGTGCCAAAGACGGATTTACCTTTACTCGAAGAAGCCTCGCTGGTGAAACCGATCAGGCTGTCTATTTGGGTGATACCATGGGGGAGTTATTGTTACTTTTCGCTGTGGCTGATATGGCGTTCGTTGGTGGAAGTTTGGTTGAGACCGGAGGTCATAACCTATTAGAACCAGCCATATTGAAAAAACCAATCATGACCGGACCACATGACTTTAACTTTCAAGATATTAATCGACAAATGCTTGCTTCAAAGGCTGCTGTGAGAGTCTTAGACTCTAAGCAACTCGCTGAGCAGATTATTTTGTGGCAAGAAAATCCTGAGATTAAGGCACAAGCGGGTGAAGCCGGTTACAGCGTGGTTATGAGTAATCAGGGAGCTTTAAAAAAGTTACTGAAATTGATTGAAGGGTAGAGAGTAGAACGTTTTAAATCTAAATCCCCAATCTTGGCCTTGAACTTATCGGTTCTAAGCCAAGAAAGAGGTTAATAGATGAATACAATTATTGTTTTGTAGGATTCATCCATTTATTGATATTAATTAAATCATCTTGCGTTAAAGTTCCCGCAGCCTGCTTGAGTCTCAGCGTAGCCATAATATAATCGTATCGAGCTTTAGATAAACTGCTTCTTGCACTGTATAAAGAACGAGTGCTGAGTAACACATCAACAATGGTACGTGTACCGACTTCAAATCCAGCTTGAGTTGCTTCTAAAGCGCTCTCCTGAGAGATAACAGACTGTTGTAAGGCTTTAATTCCAGAGATCGAAGCTTCGACTCCCAAATAAGATGAACGCGTTGTTCGAACTGCGCCGCGTAATGCTGATTCAAGATCGTAGCTTGCCTTTTTATGCAAAGCCCGTCCTTCTTTTACCTGCGAATTCGTGAGACCACCTGAGTAAAGTGGAATACTCACATTAATACCACCAGACAAGGAATAACTCTCTACATCAACGGGTATCTGATCGGGACTGCTTGTCGAATCTGAATAATTTGCTGATAAACTTACACTCGGATAATGTCCGCCAAAACGTCTTTTAACATCCTGTCTAGAAATGTAAACGTCCATATTTGCAGCGATTATATTAAGATTCGATTCCTTAGCGACCTGAACCCAGTCATCAATTTGAGCAGGCTCTGGAGAAACAAGGGGAATATCGGTATTCAGTGAATAGAGGTTTTCAGTATATCGACCAGTGATTTCTCGTAGTGCCTCATAGGCATTATCAAGAGCATTCTGAGAGCGAATACGATCGGCCTCTGATTGATCGAATCTTGCCTGTGCTTCATGAACATCAGTAATTGCAATAAGACCAACTTCGTAGCGTTGTTTAGTCTGTTCAAGTTGTTGCTGAATGGCTTCCTGCTCTTTTTTTGCAAAACTTAAATCGTCCTTTGCACCCAGTACATCCAAATACGCTTGAGAGACGCGAACGATGAGTTCCTGCTGTTGTGATTTAAAGCGAACCTTGGCCTGTTCAATACGCTTATTCGATTGGTCGTAGCTTACCCAAGTACTGTAATCATAAATCGTTTGATTCAATGACACACCCAATGAGTTACTTCTGGTTTCATTGGTCGTAGTGGAGCCACCAAAGGTTGAAAACTGAGCCAGAGAACTCCCCGACTTACTGTAATTATTACTATAATTTGCAGTTATTCGTGGTAGCAGTGAGGCTGTTGATTGTCCATTTTGCTGAATGCTTGCTTCAAGCAATGCACCGGAGCTTTGATATTTAGGATCATTGTCTAGTGCGAGCTGATAAATTTCTAATAAACTTTCAGCTTTTAATGGATTTGCAATTGCTATGGTGCCAATTAAACATGCTGTGGCAAGAGTTTTGATACTCATTAAAATTTTCCTTTCTTACTGGTTGTGTTCGTTAAAGTTGTTATCATAAATTATTGTTAATGGTGATAAATTTTAATCAAAATTGAAATTGTTCTACAACTGGCGAGTTTGCTAGTGCAGGAACATTGGTTTCAAAAAGATCATCTTCATCCCACTTTGATTCACCTGTTCTGGTAATGACTAATGCTTCCATGGTTGGTGCTATGCCAATTATACAAAATAGTCGACCACCAATGGCTAATTGTTGTTTTATCGATTCAGGTAATATTTGCATCGATCCTGTAATTACAATGACATCATATGGGGCCTCAGTTTCTAGACCCATTGAAGCATCTCCCAATTTGATGTTTACATTTTTAATATTTGAAGACGCTAAATTTTCAGAGGCAAGGCTAACAAAATCCTCATCACTATCAATTGCTGTAACTTCTCCTGCCATGGATGCAAGCAGTGCCGTGATATAACCAGAGTTAGCGCCTAGCACTAGCACTTTATCTGAAAAGCTTGGTTTTACAGCCTGCAGTAGACGGCCTTCCTCTCTTGGGTGAAGCATAAAGCGGTCTTTACCCAAAGGAATCGCAATATCTGCGAAAGCAAGCCCTTGATAAGCATCCGGTACAAACTTCTCTCTTGGAAGCGTTGCCATCAAATCAAGCACTTGCTGGTCCAATACTTTCCATGGACGAATTTGTTGTTCAATCATATTGAAGCGGGCATTTTCTATGTTCATTTGTAAATTCAACCTTGTAGTCTAATTCTAGATTAGAGGGTATAAAAACAATCGTGCACCGCTTCTTTCTAACAGCAGATAGAATAGGGTGACTGATGTCTAATAACAATATTGCAAGTGTAACAGATTATTAAATAAGGACCCTTATTGCGGTTAATTTTCTATCGATATATTTGGAAAAATTGTACCATCGGTACTATATAGACAAAGATCGTTAAAATTAATTCTAAATTTGCTATGGGTTCTGAAAAATATGCTTACATTCTCACATGATGATTATCAAATAATAAACAAAAAAAGAGTATTTCAAGGTTATTTTGCTGTTGATCAGCTAACTTTGAAACATCGTTTATTTAAAGGGGGGTGGAGTCGAGCCTTTGACAGGGAAATTTTTGAGAGAGGTAGTGCCGCTGCGGTACTACTGTTTGATCCCGTTCGTCATGAAGCGGTATTTTTGGAACAGTTTCGGGTGGGTGCAATAACCTCTGATCTCAACCCGTGGATGATTGAGATCGTTGCGGGGATTATTGACGAAGGACAAACCGAGACAGAAGTGGTGATTCGAGAGGCGAAAGAAGAGGCTGGATTTGATATTGGTGAACTCATAGAGATAGGAAAGTTTTATGCATCACCAGGTGGCTCTAGTGAGAAAGTCACTCTGTTTTGCTCCCTTGTTGATGCACAAAATGCAGAGGGTATTTTTGGGCTTGATGATGAAAATGAAGATATTCGTATTTTCACGATGGGCATAAAAGACATCGAAAAATCTTTAAAAGCCGGTTTATTCGAAAATGCGACCGCAATCATTGCAGTACAGTGGTTGTTGTTGAACTTGGGGTCATTAGTAAATTCCGACAAGAACTAAGTGATTACTGAGGACATATTAACAAATCACTGGCATACTTAGAGTCAGTAAAATAACTTATCTCAAGTAAATAACTAGGATCAATGCGTGGCAGTAAAAGGTTATAAATACAATTTCAGTAATTTTATGGGGCAGTGTGAACTAAACTATATGATGCTTAACCGATTATTAACCAATATTTCAGGCTCTACGGAGTTTGATGATGAATCTGAATTTATTATCGATGATAATTTTATCCTAACGTTTAAAGTTACCGAACGATGTAAATATACAACATGCATGCGATTTTCGGTCACCAATACAGAGCAATCTAGTCTAATACCTCAAACCGGAATTGATTTGCGACTCTATCATGATGCTCATCTTGTTGAGGTTGTGGATAATAAAGGGGTTGCGATTGCACCCATTTATCCATACCCTAACAGCCAAATGGTTCAAAAGAACGAAAAACAAGGCGTTAATGAATTTCTAGGAGAGTGGCTTTCATTCTGTTTGAAAAATGGACGCTGTACAGAAACCGTTACCATCAATGGAACAGTCAACCGACTATTGGCAAAAGGGGAGTAAATTTTGACAGGTTGGGAACCCGAAGAAGAAGAGCTGACAATAGAGATTATTGATCGGCCAGCTAAAATCATTCAACTGACCGATCCCCACATCTTTAAAGAAGAGAAGGGATGTCTACTTGGATTACAAACAAGACTTAGTTTAACTGCTGTTATAGAAGATATAAAAAGTAGGCATATTGATGCGGACCTTATTCTTGCAACGGGTGACATAAGCCAAGATCAATCGACTGAATCCTACGAATATTTTGCCCAAGCCATGCAACAACTTGAAACGCCGGTTTGTTGGATTCCCGGTAATCATGACGATGTTCATAAAATGGCCGAGTGTTTCGATGTCGAACATTTCTCGTCAGCAAAAAAAATTAACCTGGCTGACTGGCAAATCGTATTATTGGACTCTGCTTTGACCGGCCAAGTTTATGGTCGTTTAGGTCGTGAGCAACGAGAATTTCTAAAGAAAGCACTGGCTTCACATCAGGCTGAATATTTACTGACGGTCTTGCACCATCATCCTGTCGATATTCAATGCCAATGGCTCGACCCATTAGGACTTGAAGATGCCGACGAACTTTTTGAACTACTCGATGCTTCATCAGCCGTTCGAGGTTTGCTCTGGGGACATATTCATCAGGTCTTTGACCAATACCGTGGTAAGATACGAATGCTTGCCACACCTTCAAGTTCGGTACAATTTAAACCATTGTCCAAAGAGTTTGCCGCAGATACTGAAAGTCCCGGTTATCGTATACTAGAATTGGGTAGCGATGGTAAAATAGAGACTGAAGTGAGAAGAATTGAGCACATTGAGTTTACAGTGGATTATAGCGTCAAAGGCTATTAGAATTCATTTAACTAATCATTTAATACAAAACAATAATCGATAATAAAACACACCATTAATGACAAATAGCAACTATAACGCTGAATCTATTGAGGTTCTCTCGGGGCTTGAGCCTGTTCGAAAACGTCCTGGAATGTACACGGAGACCAGTCGACCTAATCATCTGGCTCAGGAAGTTCTTGATAACAGTGTCGACGAAGCACTGGCAGGACATGCTAAAAATATAACCGTAATTTTACACAAGGATGGTTCAATTGAAACCATCGATGACGGTCGAGGTATGCCTGTGGATATTCACCCGGAAGAGGGTGTGCCGGGTGTCGAAGTCATCATGACTAAATTACATTCGGGTGGTAAATTTTCAGATAAAAACTATCAATTTTCCGGAGGCCTACACGGTGTAGGTGTCTCAGTGGTGAATGCCTTATCAACCCGGCTTGAGGTTAGGGTTCGAAGAAATGGTCAAGAATATTATACGGCCTATGAAAATGGTGAAAAAGTTCATGAGCTTGAAGTAATAGGAACCGTTGGCCAGCGTAATACAGGCACCACCATTACCTTTTGGCCTGATGCTTCATTTTTTGATTCAGGCCGATTTTCTGTCACTCGTCTTAAGCATGTACTACGCGCCAAGGCAGTGCTTTGTTCTGGTCTTAGAATCCGATTTTTCAATAATATTAATGATGAAAAAGATGAATGGATTTATGAAGATGGTCTAACCGACTACCTACTCACATCCTGCGCTGGTTATACCATGTTACCGGATGAGCCCTTTACGGGTTCCATGTCTGGAAATGATGCGGGAGTAGATTGGGCGCTCTTTTGGTTACCTGAAGGAGGAACTTCGGTTACCGAGAGTTATGTAAACCTTATTCCAACAGCCTTGGGTGGCACCCATGTTAATGGTCTCCGTACCGGGCTTCTTGAGGCCATGCGTGAGTTTTGTGAGTTTAGAAATCTACTGCCTAGAGGTGTAAAACTTGTTCCAGATGATGTCTGGGATAAACTCAGTTACGTCCTTTCGGTCAAACTCAATGATCCTCAATTTTCGGGTCAAACCAAAGAACGACTTTCATCTCGTGGCGCGGCCGCTTTTGTTTCTGGTGTACTAAAAGATGCTTTCAGTTTATGGCTAAACGAGCATTCAACCATTGGTGACATGCTCGCCGAAATGGTCATTGATAATGCTCAGAAGAGATTAAAAGCGGGCAAGAAGGTGACTCGTAAGAAGGTAACTTCTGGTCCTGCCTTGCCTGGAAAATTAGCGGATTGTTTGGGACAGGATCCCATGGCTTCAGAATTGTTTTTGGTTGAGGGTGATTCAGCAGGTGGCTCAGCGAAACAGGCAAGAGACAAAGAAACACAGGCAATCATGCCGCTGCGTGGAAAAATTCTCAATACCTGGGAAGTTGATTCTCAGCAGGTTCTCGCATCACAAGAAGTTCATGATATCTCGGTGGCGATTGGCATCGATCCCGACTCGGATGATCTTGAAAACTTACGATACGGGAAAGTTTGTATTTTAGCCGATGCTGACTCAGATGGGCTTCATATTGCAACCCTATTGTGCGCATTATTTTTAAGACATTTTAAACCCTTGGTTAAAGCGGGACATATCTTTGTTGCCATGCCACCCTTGTATCGAATCGATATCGGAAAAAAGGTTTTCTATGCCCTTGATGAGGATGAAAAGAACGGTATTTTAGATCGCATCAGCGCCGAAAAATTAAAGGGAAAAGTTAACGTTCAGCGATTCAAGGGTCTTGGCGAAATGAACCCAATGCAGTTGAGAGAAACCACCATGTGTGCAGACACCAGACGTCTGGTGAGGCTCACTCTAGAGGATGAAAATGCTGCGATGAAATTAATGGATAAATTACTCGCTAAGAAACGATCAGCAGATAGAAAGACATGGCTTGAAAAGAAAGGCAACCTCATCTCAGTCAATTAAATATTGGTAATAAATTCAGGTAATAAAAAATGACAGACATTATGGATTTAAGCCTTGAAGGGATAGAAGAAAGACCTTTAATGGAATTTACTGAAGAAGCGTATTTGAATTATTCAATGTACGTTATTCTCGACCGTGCACTACCTAACATTGGTGATGGTTTAAAGCCGGTTCAACGTCGTATCATTTACGCTATGTCCGAACTAGGGTTAAGCGCACAATCAAAACACAAGAAGTCAGCTCGAACGGTAGGCGATGTGTTGGGTAAGTTTCATCCTCATGGTGATTCGGCCTGTTATGAAGCCATGGTCTTGATGGCGCAACCCTTTTCTTATCGATACACCCTAATTGATGGTCAAGGTAACTGGGGAGCTCAAGATGATCCCAAGTCTTTTGCAGCCATGCGTTACACCGAAGCTAAGCTAACAGCCTATTCGAAATCGCTACTTCAAGAAATTGGACTCGGTACCGTCGATTGGTTACCCAATTTCGATGGCACCTTAAAAGAGCCTGCAATATTACCTGCACGATTACCTAACCTGTACTTAAACGGCACTACTGGTATTGCTGTGGGTATGGCGACTGACATCCCACCTCATAATTTAAGAGAAGTCAGTGCCGCCTGCTGTTATATGTTAGATCATCCAAAAGCCACCGTGGCTGAGTTGTGTGAAATTGTTAAAGGTCCGGACTATCCAACGGAAGCAGAAATTATCACTCCGGCTGAAGATCTACTTAAAATGTATGAAACGGGTCGTGGCAGTATTAGAATGCGCGCAACCTATACCATCGAAGATGGCGATGTGATTATCCAAGCCATACCGCATCAGGTCAGTGGCGCCAAAGTATTGGAGCAAATTGCGGCTCAGATGCAGGCGAAAAAACTACCGATGGTTGCCGATTTACGTGATGAATCTGATCATGAAAATCCCACAAGATTAGCCATTGTGCCTCGCTCAAACCGTGTGGATCTTGAACAGATGATGGCGCATTTATTTGCCAGTACCGATTTAGAGCGTACCTATCGTGTGAATATGAATATGATTGGTATTGATGGCCTACCGCGAGTTAAAAACATTCGTGAATACATCAAGGAATGGTTGTCTTACAGAACATCAACCGTTCGCAAGAGACTGCAGCATCGTCTGGATAAGGTGACTGAGCGGTTACATATTCTTGAGGGTTTATTGGTCGCATTTTTAAATATTGATGAAGTGATTGCAATCAGTCGACAGGAAGATGAGCCAAAGCCAATACTGATGTCTCGATTTGGTATTAGCGATATTCAGGCGGAAGCTATTCTTGAATTAAAATTACGTCATCTAGCAAAACTTGAAGAAATAAAAATTCAATCTGAACAGCAAGCGCTCGATGAAGAACGAGAGAAGCTCACGTTAATATTATCATCCGAACGCCGTTTAAAAACCCTGGTTAAAAAAGAGATCGAAGAAGATACCGAACTTTATGGTGACGATAGACGCTCTCAAATTGTAGAACGTTTTGAAGCTAAAGCATTGAGTGAAACTGATCTTGTGCCGAGCGAAGCTGTGACCATTATTCTCTCAGAAAAAGGATGGATCCGTTGTGCCAAGGGCCATGAAATGGAGCCTTTAAGTTTGAATTATAAGTCGGGCGATGAGTTTAAAGATTCCGCGCGCGGTAAAAGTAATATGTCCGCCTTGATCCTAGATTCTACAGGGCGAAGCTATGCCTTGGCAGCGCACTCACTACCTTCCGCCCGCGGTCAGGGAGAACCATTAACCGGCCGATTGAATCCCATAGCCGGTGCAAATTTTGTAGCAGTGATGATGGGTGATGAAAAGCAGCAGGTATTGTTTGCTTCAGATGCTGGCTATGGATTTGTGGGTACCTTAGCTGATTTATTGACACGCAACAAAAATGGCAAGGCGATGATCAAACTGCCCTCAGGTGCTACAGTCCTTAGTCCACGAAAAGTGAGGAACTATGATGAAGATCTTATTGCAGCAGTAACCAATGAAGGACGTCTGTTATTGTTCCCAATCAAAGACTTACCCATCTTAGGCAAGGGCAAAGGAAATAAAATAATTAGCATTCCGAGCCGAAGAGTTCAATCGAGAGAAGAGTTTGTTGTGGGCATTGAAGTGGTTAACCCAGGCTCTAGTCTCACCGTACATAGTGGCAAACGACATCTGACACTTAAACCAAAAGATATTGAACATTATCTGGGTGAACGGGGTCGTAGAGGAAGTAAATTACCCAGAGGCTTCCAACATGTTGATCAATTAACAACTGATTCACAATCAGAGGAAATAGACTCCGAAAATTCAGCCAACGATTTGGATAAATTGAAAAAAGAGTAACTTAGTTAGGTCGTTTTTTCGGTATTTTCAAGTAAGAAACGAATCCATGCCAACTGGCGTTCAATCATCGACTGTGCATTTTTGTGAGTCTCTTTTATTGAACTCCAGTTTTCAGACACTTCTACAAGTTCCATCTGCTCGAGCAATCGCTCATCTTGAATAATGTTTTTATTGAGTAATAACCAATTTTTATCGGATAGAGCAATGCGCTCGTTCTCATCATCTGCAGAGTGGATAGGAATTGCTACAGGCGTTCTTTTCATATGGCGTATGAGTAAACGCTCTTCCTCTCGTAGGCAAACTTTTGGGCTGAGAGATATTTCTTCGAGTAAAATATTGAGTAATAAGCAACAGGAAACGGCTCTAAAGGTAGCTGTTTTCATATCACCATCAAGACCAAAACAGGCCTGTGCGGTAATTCCATCAAAATTTAAAAGATGACCCTGTTGGCTATGAATGGTGACAATTAATAATCTATCAAGTTGTCTTAACAGGTGAACGTTTGGCGTACCAGTTTCAGGTTTCAACCAACTTGATAAATCGGGTAGACATAATTTCATAACAATGAGATTGCCCATCTCAGTCACAGAATCTGCAGCAAGCAACTGATGTATCCCAGATTCTTCAGCGCGTGATACTGGGGCAGGAGAATCAGAACTTGATGTGGTCGACTCCAACATTAGACGTAACTCGCCGCTTATATCGATGTTTGTGATACTTTTCTCTTGTGGAGAGTTCAAAGGCAGCCTGATCAGTTTTCGGAGTGAGCGGGTCAGTCGTTTTGCTAATAGCCAGGCGACAAATGTCATGATGATCATCATCGCAACCGTAGTGAAGGAGATTCTCCTCATAAGGTTGTTGATGGGCTCCTGTTGGAGGGCCTGATCGATCTTTAACTGGACGATGCCTATTCGTTGACCATCAACATTAATATCTTCTAACAGTATCTGAGTCTTAGTATTGATAGATGTTTCGGCATTAACGCTACCTTGAGACTGCTTTGCTAACACCACACCTAAAGCATCATAAAGAATGGCTTCAACAATCAAGGGGTCATTGGTTAATCGCGCAAGATATAAATTCTGGTTCTTCTCATCTTTAGAGAGTATTAAATCTTTGAGATCAGCGGCCGCATATCGACTTATACCGTAACCGTAATTGCGCGCATTTTTACTCATTTGATGGTCAAGCTTATGCTCGAGCATGACCCAGAGTATGCCAAGTACCGTTATCATTAAGAAGGCAATTAATATGGTGATATTCTGATGAAGTGACAGTAGTGAAACGGCAGCTTTGCGCCACAGTCTTTGTTGTTGCCTCCTTAGTCTATCTATTTTCTGTTCCATCGGCACAGTGTGCCATTAAAACTGTGACATTAAAATAGCCAATCAAAATCAGTCTTATTGAGTTTTATCAATACACATTCATTAGGTACTCAGGGTAAAATAGTGACGGATTTAATATCAATGCTCTTCTATTAATGATGAGCGCTATCGAAAATATGTCATCAATGGAATAAAAATGACCAACCAATACAGCATTAAAGCCATTATGGCTTCGAAGAAAGATTTTCTCGCAATAGCATATGAGCCCCTATTATCGGAACTGCATCTGTTCTCTGCTGTTGGGCTGGTGGAAGTCATTAAGAGTGACAATGAGCATCAGCTGCAGTTAAAAGTTGATTGCGCTGCACCCTTTGATGAATTTCATCAAAACCTTCAAGTACTTTCTGAGAAGTATAAGGTTGATTTGATTTTACAGCAGTGGATTGAGCGTAATCTCAAGCCTGAACTGTTAATTATGGATATGGATTCAACCTTAGTTCAGGCAGAAACCATCGATGAAATCGCAGCCGTTGCTGGTCTTGGCGAAAAGGTTGCTGCGATTACTGAGTCTGCCATGCGTGGAGAACTAAACTTTCGAGAAAGTCTTAAAGCGAGAGTTTCTATGCTAAAAGGAATCTCAATATCCGATCTTCAGTCAGTACACCAACGTTTACCTTTAACAGATGGTGCACGAAACCTGCTCTCTAAAGCTCATGAGAACGGTTGCCACACAGCATTGGTCTCCGGAGGTTTTACCTTCTTCGCAGGTCCCATTGCCGATGATCTAGGTTTTGATACACTCTCTGCCAATATTCTGGGGATCAATGACGGTGTACTGACCGGAAAAGTAGAGGGTGATATTGTTGATGAGCATAGCAAGGTTGAGACTTTGCAACGATTAAAAAGTCAACTGAACATTACTCGGCAACAGATTATAGCCATTGGTGACGGTGCTAATGACTTGTTAATGTTAGCCGATGCAGGAACAGGGATAGCATTCCACGCAAAACCTAAAGTTCAGCAGAGAGCATCAACTATTTTTAATTATAGCGATCTTAATGGTGTTAACTGGCTTGTAGGTTGGTGAGCTCTAAAATGCGACTAAAGAAAAATCAAATTCTAGAGAATCACTCGCTGATGCAATGTACTCACCTTGAATATGTCCTACCTTCATAGGCCACAATAACGCCAAACTACTCGGATCAGAAACTTCAGGAGCAATGGTCGACAGTTCGTTGGTGATAGCAAATGCGACTAATTCTTCAACTTTAGTTTGAATTTCGCCATTGGATGCAAAATCAGTAAAGAACTCATTATCGAGAGTCAGCCATTGGAATAATTTACAGTTAATGGAGTTAATGACAGACTGAGAATCGAGTGTTTTTCCAAAGCCATTCATTGCTGTCATAATGTTGTTATCTGAAAAACCTTTGATGACCTCGATGGCTTTCTTCAGATGTGCCACAGCAATATCTTCATTAAACTCAATGATCACTGATTTTTCTGGGATTTCTAAAGAACTCATTAGATCAGTAACACTTTCAATTAAGTTTTCGCTTAGAAGTGAGGCTGCGGTTAAGTTAACTTTCAATATGCAATTGGGGTGATCTGATAAGTAATTTGAAAAATTCCCGAACGATTCAGTCAGCAGCCATTTGTCGAGTTTCAGTGCAGTTGACGTTCGGAGACCAATATCAAAAATATCAGTGATTGGCCTATTATTACCCTGTTCTTTTTCATAGGTTAATGCTGCATGAAATATTTTCTTTGCGTTACCTTGGAGTTTAACAATGGGTTCGTACATAATTTTAATGTGCCCAGCATCCATTGCGTCTTGAATTTTCATGGCAGTTTGAGCATCATCACGGCTGTCGAGTGAATCGAGAGATTGGTCGTGGATACGAATGCCATTGCCTTCTTTGGATTGAACATTCGATGCAGCAAAATGGGCATTTGATAAGACATCTACGGCTGAGGATGAGTTTTCTTGGATCATGCAGACACCAATGCTCAGGGTATCTTTAATGGTATGGTCGGCAACTTCAAACAAATTATCAGAGTAGGAATTACATAGATTCGTAGCAGTAATTTCAGCGTCGTCTGGTTTTTGAATTTTGATCAATATTGTAAATGTAGAATCACCAACTCTAGCAATTATTGCTTCATCGGGTGCATTTTCAATTAACCAATAACTCACCTCTTTCAGGAATAGATTAGAGTTAGTAATCCCGTGCTCATCTTGGATTTTATCAAAACCATCTAAATCAATATAAAGTACTGTTGATAGCTGATTCTCCGTACTTGCATTTGATATCGACACAGTGACCTGATCGATGAAATATTCTTCATTGTAGAGTCCCGTTAATCGATCCTCTGCGCTCATGGCTTTTAGTTTTTGTTCGAGTTCAGCATCACTAACATCAGCCGTTTTAACGAATGCTTGAGTACAGTCCTCACCATCGTATTGAGAATCAGATAAGGAGAGAAATGCCTCAAATTTACCTTTGGATTCATTAAGTCCAGTAAAGGCAAAGTCTTCAGATTCGATACCCTTCGAATGATCCTTAAGGAACTTTTTAAAACCTTTATGGTATTCACTATCCATTAAATCCATAACAGGAACACTGGCTATTTCTTCAGGATCATCATAACCAAATAACTCCATGTACGCGCCGTTAGCATATATGTGCATGCCATCAATAATATAAGCAATCGCCTCTGTTGAACTGTCGAGTAGAAGTTCATTACGCTTGTCAGTTTCCAGTAACGCCTTGTCAGATTGTTTTCTACCACGCCGATCTTCTATGCTGCTCAGTTCTCTCTTAACAACCAGTTTGAAATATTCATCACTTTCTTCAGGTACCAAGTCTTTCATACCAAGACGTAATATTTCTAAGTTACGCTCAACAGAATAATCAACGGTTGTCATAATAAAATGAATATCGCTGCCGTAATGTTTCACAATATTCATACATTGTTCAGGGCTAGGGTCGCTCAATCCATCTCTGACAATGAATAAATCCCATGACTGTTTTTCCAAAGCAGTTTCTAACTCTTCTTCAGATGTTATTTGAGTGGCTCGCACAGCATGACCACTATTTCTCAAAATATTAATGGTTTGCTCTGCTTCATTGGATGATGGATCCAAGATAAGCATGCTAATAGTATTATGTGATTTAGCCAATTTAAGCCTGTTCCTTAGCTTATTATTAACGAGATGTTATTGATATTTCGTCGCACTAAATAAGATCCCAAACGGAATCAAAGTCTGTGTGCCCAATATTCGTTTCTTCTTCTTTTTCTTCTTCTTGGTGTTGGATATCGAGTTCATTGTATTCAAATTGTTTAAAGTTATGCCCTGAGGATAATAATTTAGTTAAATAGATATCATAGGTATCATCAGAGTTTTTGAGACTGAGTTTCTGATTGCTGGTAAAGGGCATGGGTGATGTAAGAATGGTTGGAGGCTGACCTATTCCTGAAATTGAAGGTAGTAGTAAGCATCTCTGAAAACTATTGTCATCCATAATGTCAGTTCGGACCTGTGCAAAAACAGGTACTGCATCAGGAGCAATGAGTTGAATGCCTAATTGTAACTCACCCGTTTCATGACGTAGCATCCATCTTATATTACCAATATTCCAAATATAACTACCGTCAATCTTTAACTCTAGAAGTCCAATGATTTCGCCAGTCTGGGTTTGTTTGGGTAAGTCGCCATCAAGTTTAAGACTGTAACCACCGGGTGATACGTTAATGATGGTAGCTTCATTATAGTCATACTGAATTTCTTGCGATTTAGCTTCTTTATTTCTACTCATGAAATCATACGGAGCCTGTTCTTCATCAGAACGTCCCGCTGATTTGCTGACATAGATACTGTCCCACAGTAAATCTTTTTTAACCATCGGGCCTGAAATTGACTTATTCCAATCGGGATGGCGTTTCTTAGGAGAACTGTAATTGGGATTGTCATCAAGTTCGACAACAATTGCATCTTTGAGACTTCCCTCAAGAGAATCTAATAAAAATTCACCCTGAGGAGCGATTTCTTCAGCACCGTAGAGTTCTCGATTGATGAGATAGTGACATCCCGCCAAACCAATACTGACCTGTATTGAACCCGTACCTGAAGAGCGGGAAAATATTCTTGTTGCTAGAGTCCCCCAGGCACTTAGAAGATGTCGAATCATTGACTCATCAAGATTAAACGTAGACTTATTCGTATCATTCGATTTCAGAGTTTCTTGCAACTGTATGACTGCCTGATGGACATTGAGCCCTCGATGGTTACCTTTCATATTTTCTTTCATTAGGGAACTATGAAAAGGTGAACTGTCTGAATGCAAATTGATTACAAAATCGAAGTCGCCATCAGGAGCTGAACTTAAATCGGAGAGTTTGGCCAATTTACCAAGTACAATGGCAATTTTATCAATTTCTTTTTGGCGCAATTGATTCGGGTTAGTGGTCGATAATAATAGAATTTTTTTATAATTGGTTAAAATTGAATCACTCTTGTTGCGTACTGCAGTCGAGCTCTCGTGGAATTGGTTTTGTTCGGCCAGTTGAAAAAGTAGGTGTAGCTCTTGCCAAAATCCTTTCGATAACTCTCGATACAATTGGTAAGTTCGAGTTTGTACCTCATGATCTAATATAAATATCTGGTTAACAGCTAAGGGTAGGAGACTGTTGTCGTACTTTTCATCGGCGATTAAGTCTTCAATGATGGTTTTGTAGCCAATAATGAGTTCAAGTTGTAGTGCTTGGCAAAGGTTAGCAATTTTTTTCTGTTTACCAGAGAGTGAAACGGTTCGACCCGTATAATGTTTTTTTAAACTAGTACAGATTGAAGTTACAGTCGGTTCAATGAGCTCAAGAAATTTAGCGCGATCAGCTACTTTGAGAAGTAATTTATTAGAATCAACAATACGGTGATAAACTTCACGTGATGTCTCACCAAGATTTGCACGCGGTAAATTATCGAACCATTTCTGATTAGCACGGTGACTGTATTCTGAGCGGTCAGTTAATGGTAGCCGTTCATGGATTTCAAGACCAATTGTTCCTTTAACGAGAGTCATAATTTCCCTTTTAGTGAGAGCATCCAAAGTCATCAAAATTGGAATTTCTAAACCCTATACTCTTTTGATGATTATAGTCTAGCAAAGAATGTGGTTTTACAGTATTTAAATTGCGGATTTTATTGACAATTTTGCCAATCACCTCACGAAAAAGTGTATCATCTTACTGTTTTAAATTGATGCTCGTAAGATCTCTAAAAAAGTGCGGTGAAAATAAATGGCAAAGTACAGTACCAATGAATTTCGTTCAGGCTTAAAACTACTGCTTGATAACGAACCTTGCAGTATTATTGAGAATGAATTTGTTAAGCCTGGTAAAGGTCAAGCATTCAATCGGGTCAGGATTAGAAATTTAATCACCAATCGCGTTATCGAACGAACGTATAAATCGGGTGAGAGCGTTGAAGCTGCCGATGTTATTGATGTTGAGATGCAATATCTCTACAACGATGGTGAAATGTGGTACTTCATGGACGTTGATACTTTTGACCAAATTGCTGCCGATTCAGTGGCTGTTGGTGATAATGTAAAATGGATGAGCGAGCAGGATATTTGTGGACTGACCTTATGGAATGATGCGCCCATTGCTGTGACACCACCCAATCATGTGGTCTTAGAAGTTACCGACACTGACCCAGGCGTCCGCGGAGATACTTCAGGTGGTGGAACAAAACCTGCTACTCTCTCCACTGGAGCGATGGTTAACGTACCATTATTTATAAATATTGGAGACAAGCTAAAGGTTGATACTCGAACTGGAATCTATGTTTCTCGCGCAAAAGAATGACAACTAAGTCAACAGACTGGCGTCCAAATGCCAGTCTGGAAGTTCTTAAAGCAAGAGCATCAATGCTTTCACAAATTCGAACATTCTTTCAACAAAAACAAATTCTTGAAGTCGATACACCTTCCATATCCCATAGCACCATTACCGACGTTTATTTAGATGCCCCCGAAGTACAGTTTCCAATAGCAGACAGCGAATCGTCGAGACTTTTTCTACAGACCTCTCCAGAGTTTTCAATGAAACGTCTATTGGCTGCTGGCAGCGGTAGTATTTATCAAGTTTGTCGTTGTTTTCGTGATGATGAAAGGGGGCGAATACATAATCCAGAATTCCTGATGCTCGAGTGGTACCACTTGGATTACAATTTGCATCAACTGATGAATGAAATGGATGAATTGCTATCCGTTATACTGCAAACGAAGCAATCTGAACGTATCTCATACCAGCAGCTATTTTTGAACAGTATCAACATCGATCCTCTCACGATTAGTACCGATGAGTTACAAAAGTTGGTGAACGATATCAATGGGCCCTATTTAGAAGATAAAGATCAGTTATTAAATTGTCTCTTTGTGAGCCTTATTGAACCAAAATTAGCGAAAGAAACACCGCTGTTTGTCCATCACTTTCCCGCAAGCCAAGCATCCTTAGCAAAATTATCGAAGGACGATCCAAGAACTGCTGAACGCTTTGAACTGTACTTTCAAGGTATTGAATTGGCCAATGGCTTTTATGAACTTCAGGATGTTGTTGAGCAACGCAAACGATTTGAACAGGATAATCAGCAACGCAAAAATTTGGGTAAAAATGAAAAGCCCATTGATGAGATGTTCCTTGACGCATTAACTTCAGGATTACCAAAATGTTCTGGCGTGGCTCTAGGGCTCGACCGTTTATTAATGCTAAAACTTAATGAAAACTCGATCGATCAAGTGATGCCTTTTACTTTTGATAGAGCATAATCGTTAAAATAGCCTAGCTGTCAAAGAGTTAGCATGCTGTTGCAATCGCTTCACCCAGTTTTAATGGAGAGCTGGCGTTAGACGATTCCATCCAGTTCATTTTGTCTTTAGCAAAGAGTAAGATAACCGTAGAGCCGAGAAGAAATCGTCCCATTTCCTCACCCTTTGAAAACTGATGTTGTGATGATTCATATTGCCAACTACGAACATTTGAAGCTCTCGGAGGTGTGACCACTCCTGACCAGACGGTTTCAATGCTTCCGACAATGGTTGCCCCTACCAAGACCATCGCCATGGGTCCAAATGCTGTCTCGAAATGTGCAACAAGCCGTTCATTCCTGGCAAATAATCTCGGTATAGTTCGAACGGTCGCTGGGTTGACCGAAAATAGCCGCCCAGGAATATAAGTCATTGATTTTAAAGAAGCATCTACAGGCATGTGAATGCGATGGTAGTCCTTTGGAGCAAGGTACATGGTTGAGAATGTGCCGTCCATGTACTGATCAACTAGGTCTGAATCAACGGAGTTTCCACCGAGAAGTTCTGCAAGGGTAAAACTGTGACCCTTCGCCTGAAAAATGTCGCCGTCAATGATATCACCTGACTGACTAACAACGCCATCAACGGGTGAAACGAGTCGTTGAGGATCGCTATCGATGGTCCGAATTCCAGGTTTTAAAGCACGAGTAAAAAAATCATTAAAGGTCTCAAAGTCGTCGGGGTTATCAATAACGGCTTCAGATAAATTAATATCAAAATTCTTCAGAAAGAAACCGATAAGGGCTTTTTTAATGAAACGATTCTTTGACTGAGCTAATTTTCCGACCAATCTTGTTAATGCATGTTGAGGCAATAAATATTGATAGGCTGTTTTAAGTTTTTCCATGATTTGATTCTAGTTACACTTTTTGGATAATAAGAGTTGAGAATATTGTATCTGATCAGCGTTTATATCTCATCCGTATCTTCAAATAATTTAAGATAGCTCTCATATCTTTGAGGATGGATAAGTTTAGATGCTACCGCAGATATGATGGCGCAACCTGGTTCACTGATATGTTTGCAATCACGAAATTTGCACTGCCCCAGAAAAGGAGAAAAATCTCTAAAACCAAAACTAAGTTCTGACTTATCGATGTGGCCGAGTGTAAATTCCCTTATTCCGGGTGAATCAATTAACCGACCGCCAGAGGGAAGGTGGTAGAGTTTCGACACCGTGGTGGTATGAGTACCCAATCCTGAATTTTCTGAGAGTGCCGACACCGAAGTATCTACTCCTGGGAGTAGCGCATTGACAAGGGAAGACTTGCCCACACCTGATTGACCGACCAGTACTGAAGTGTTGGATGCAAGAGCATCTTTAAAATGTTCAAATCCATCTTGGTTTAAAGCACTGACTAGGAGCACTGGATATCCCATATCAATATAGATTTGCAGACTATTTTCTAGTTCAGGGTAATCCTCAAGGCGATCGGTTTTGTTCAATACAATGACAACTTCAATTTTTGCCAGTTCTATTGCAACTAAATAGCGGTCAAGAATGCGACTGGAAAAGGCTGGTTCAGGCGAGGTAATTACAAAAACGCGGTCTAAATTTGCAGCAATAGGCTTTAAGCCTTCATATCGAATATGGCGCATTAAAATTGAGCTTCGCTCATTAATTTTAGTGATAACTCCGCTGAGCTTTTTATCGCCAGAAAACTCTGTTTGTCAACGAACTGAGTCGCCGGAGACTAAGTCTTGGAGGGAGCGTCGTATGTGGCAACGAAAAATATTTCCTTGCTCATCCTCAATGGCGGCTTGATTTCCAAAGCGAGAGACAACAAGTCCACTAAATGTTTCTATGTCTTTCACTGAATGTTTAGGTGATTTTTTGCTCATGCCACTGGTTCTATTGCCTGTTATGATTAATAACTAATTTCTAATAATTAAGAATGATTCATGGACATCTGCCAAGAACTGGCTATTCTAACTTAATGTGCTGCTAACACAAAGAAAAGTGGGCACAAAGAAAAACAAATAATAAATAGGACATTAAGAATGACACAGCACGCACAATATTCAGAAGAAAATTTAATTTGGATCGATCTTGAAATGACAGGGTTAGAACCGAAGACCGATAAAATTATCGAAATCGCCACCATCGTAACCGATAAGAATCTGAATATACTGGCTGAAGGGCCAATGATTGCCGTACATCAATCCAATGAGGCTTTGGCTGCAATGGATGATTGGAATACTTCACACCATGGTAATTCTGGCCTCACCCAACGTGTTAAAGATAGCCAATACTCAGAGCAACAGGCTGTAGAAGAAACCATCCAGTTTTTAGAACAGTACGTTCCAGCCTCGAAATCACCCATGTGTGGAAATACAATTTGTCAGGATCGCCGCTTTTTAGTCGAGACCATGCCAATTTTGGAAGAGTATTTTCATTATCGACACATTGATGTCTCGACTCTAAAAGAACTGGCCGCACGCTGGAAGCCAGAAATTGTAAAAGGTTTCGTCAAAAAAGGTAGTCATTTGGCCATGGATGACATACGAGAATCAATTGCAGAAATGGTCTACTACCGCGAGAATTTCATTAATCTAGTCTGAATGTTTTTCTGTCGCAACATCCGTATAGCGGATCAGTCCAAGAAGATAGGTCATGGCCGGAAGGATAATCAGAGGTTTCAGTAATGTAAGGATCTCTGATGGATTTGATTGATAATAGGAATAAGAGTCGCGATAGGCATCACTGGTAAATAATAATATATACACTTCGAGTTTTAAAACCACTGCTGTAATAAGAGCAATCAGAACTGGATTAGCCGCAAATCGAGTGAACAAAAAACCGGTAACAATTGAAGCAATCACCAGATGAAAAGTTTCACCAATGGTGATCATCGCCTGCCCACTGAATAAATCCGGTATCAGTTTATTAATGCCTGCAAAGTATTCATTCGAAAATACCAACATCATGCTATATAAACAAAAACCTGCCAGTATCATCAAAAAATTGTCGGTTAATTTCATTCCACTTTTCCTAATTATTTATGCTGCGTAATTATTTTACATTTTTCTCTACATCTTGCGTCTATCATATATAATTGGCTTATAAATTCCCAGTTTGAATACCACTGAACTGGGAGTTTTGGTAATGTGGAATTATATTTGCATTTGGGGCTATCGGGCTGAGGAGTTAACTAATATATTATTCGGG
>JAUUZN010000040.1 GCA_030589945.1 Gammaproteobacteria bacterium
CCTAATTCCTTTTCTGAACGATCATTTATGCCGTCTCGGTCTTGATCACTTACATAGGTTAATACTAAAGCATCACCAGGGAACAGGTTCCTTTGGGTTAGATCCTGTTCGTCTAGAATAATGTTGAAGATGTCGGTTTCTTCAGTTCCTAAGGTGGATGCTGGTTGATAGTGATGAGCTATTTGCCAGTAGGCATTATTTGTTTCATCCAAAACGATGCCATTGATGCCAATCAGACCAAACTTTGTATCACTTGAACCCATATTTGGGTAATTCCATGTGCCAATTCCTTGCTCTACATCTAATTTAAGAATCTCTGTTAATGCATCATAGATACTAATGGAATTAGTCCCGTCAGATTGTTTAACGGCTATTTGAAATTCTTTTGGTTTGCTAATATTTTCACCGAAATCAAGAATTACTTTTGCAGTGAGAGCATTGACATCGTTGGTTCTTAAAAGTATCGAGTTCCCATCGATATCATGTAATACATAACTGGCTGGTTTGATTACTAGCTTGTCAGGTGAACGGAGCAGGCGACTTGCTACTCCCAGAGTGATGGGTTGTTGAAGTGCGAAACTATAGGGTCCAACTGTGCCACCACCAATGACATCAGTGACGAGTCCTGTACTTTGTAATGCACCAATGGTTTCAACCAGTTTAGGTTGGAAAACATCGACCGACTGTACTGTTAAGAAAAGCTCACTCAGCTTATAAGAAACATGTCCCGGATTATGAATGGACAGACTGACATTGGTTAAACTTGCGCCAGTAAAAGTAAAGCTTTCGTCTTTACTAAAAGATAGACTTTCAGAATAGGCGCGATTTTTTGCATAGGATGCTGATTCATTCCAATTCACTTGGGTGCCAGAAGATTCACTTGTTTGGCTACTAAAGTTATAACTAACTTCTCCAGAGAGTTTGACTCCTCCGGTGGCGCTAAAGTCGTATTCAGCTCCTACCGTTGCTCCGGCCGTGTGTGTATGTGAGGATGCTACCTGTGAACTAATGCCGTTACTCTTACCATTGGTAATACTTTGTGAACTCGATTCGGTAAAGTTAGTACTGACCGTCTCAGTAAAGCCTGTTGTACTGCTGTAGTCTAGTTCAACTCTTGGCATGCTGTTCAGGGTTACTTCTAGTAAGGGCATATCAGCAATTCTAGGGTTAAACACAACCAATGAACTATCAGGATCGTATCGTTCCCATTCGTAACCATCACTTCTTCCATCGCCGTCGGTATCCGCCAGAGTAGGTAAAGTAAAGGTTATTTCTTTTTCATCACAATCGGTTAACCCATCACCGTCGGTATCTATACTGCAGGGATCAACAGTTTCAGTTGTTGGGGTTGTAGTGACATCGGTAGTATCGTCATTATTGTTATCAGAATTACCACCACCACAACTTGATAACACGAGTAAGAAACATAGGCAGAAGACAGAAGTTAAACGAGACATGACATTTCCTTTTATGAACCGATGAAAACGATTGAAATAGTTATTTATGGAAACACAGTGGAGTATTTTGGACAATAAACCAGAATCACTATAAAAGCTGATTATCTAGTCCATTTGTATTAGAATTTAACGATGAAGCACAGACTTTTAAGTTTAAAATGAAAATTCTTATCATTGATGATCATGCTATCTCTAGGACAGGTACAGCAGCTATTTTGCATGTACTTGCCGAATCAGTAGTAATCGTTGAAGCTGGTACAGTGGAACAATCATTAGAATTGATCTCAAAAGATCCTCATCTTGATTTAATTCTTCTAGATCTGGAACTTCCTGGAATGAGTGGTCTTGATGGAATGAGAGAGTTACGAGCCTCACAACCAGCAACTCCAATAGTCATTTTATCGGCCTCAGAAAAACAATCAGATATAAAAAATGCGATTGCACAGGGAGCAAGGGGATTTATTACAAAATCTTCAGGTATCGATTCTATAATAAGCGCTTTACGGTTGGTGTTAGCAGGTGATATATATTTGCCAATGGCGATTATGAATGAAGTTGAGGATTCAACTTTAGTTCCAATTGTGAATAATAGTGGCGATAAAATGACGATTCGCCAGAGGCAGGTTTTAAATTTATTGGTCCTAGGAATGACCAATAAAGCCATCGCACTGGATCTATAAACGTCTGAGAATACTGTTCGTGTTCATGTTGCTGCTGTTTTAAAATTTCTTGATGTAAATAATAGAACAGAGGCAGCATACGAGGCGAAAAAATTAGGATATTGCTAATATGCAGAGGACTGAGAATAAGTTAGATTTAGCAGATACCATTTATCGTGAACGTACAAAACTTTATTATAGTCAGCTTTCAACTACACGTGTTGGTGCTATTGTAACGAGCTTAGTGGTGACGCTAATCTTTTATTCAATAGTTCCTAATGCCATTTTATTTTCATGGTTATTTGTTCAAATCACTATAGTTCTGGTTAGAATAAAAGTGACTCAGCAATATCAAACGTTGGAATATTCAATTGAAAAATTAAAATTTTGGATTGTTAAGAATAAATTGTTGTCACTTGTTTCCGGAATTTCATGGGGTATGAGCAGTATCCTTTTTTACACCGATCAATCAATTATTTATCCAATTATATTAAGTCTCATTTTGTTTGGTACTACATCTGCCACTATCAACTCAGATGCATCGTTTCCCTCAATACATTACTTTTATAGTTTTCCGGTCATATCCTTACTTTCCTATTCATTACTGAGTAGCGAGATTGCAGAATTTCAACTCATTGCATTTTTATACATTGTTTTTTTAGTCGTGAGTTTTAGTTATAGCAGAAATAGTTATCGTGCAGTACTTCGTTCCATTGATCTGAGTCTTGAAAATTTACAACTGGTATCTCAGTTGCAAATACAAAAAGATGCTGCCGTAAAAAGTAGTAAGGAAAAATCAGAATTTTTGGCAGGTGCGAGTCATGATCTTCGACAGCCGATGCATGCCTTGGGCTTATTTACCGATGCATTGTACAGTCAGAATGTTGATGCCAAGTTAGTGGGTACTATTGATAACATTAAAAAAACGAGCCGTATTTTGGTGTCAATGATGAACAGTATTTTAGATACCTCAAAATTAAATGCTGGGGTAATGAGACCCGATGTTACGGAATTTTCGATTCAACAGATCTTCGATAATATAGAACAACAAATGTCTGAAGATGCACGATCAAAAAATATACGGCTAAGAATTGTTGCTAATAATTCAATGGTTAAAAGTGATCCTTTTATGTTGGAGCGAATAATCAGAAACATTATTGGTAATGCAATACGATATACCGTTATAGGCAGTGTGTTCGTTAGTTGTCGAAAACGAAGCGATCAGTTGTGTGTTCAAATTAAAGACAGTGGCGAGGGGATTGAAGAAAATCGTTTAAACGATATTTTCAAGCCATTTTATCAGGTGGAATCAAAGGGGGATAAAAAGCCATCTGGGAGCGGTCTTGGTTTGTCAATAGTAAAGCGGCTCGCTGATTTGTTGGATCATAAAATCACGGTGCAATCTGTTGTGAATAAAGGTACAACATTTAGTATATTTTTACCTTTAATAAAGAATACAAGGTCTGTTAACTTAGTAAATCCTGAGAAATATGTAGGAGATTTAATTGGCCAGACTCTTCTAGTTATTGACGATGATCCTCTTATCCTGGAGGCGATGACGAGTATTCTTAAAAAATGGCATTGTGAAATAATTGTTGCAGAAAATAGCCAACAGGCAATAGAAAAACTATCTGGTACTGGAATAACTTTAGACTTGATTATTAGTGACTTTCATTTATCAAATGGTGATACTGGCTTAGATGCTATTAATAGCATTCGCAATCATTTACAAAGGACTAACGCTGACTTGCCTGCAATAGTCATCACGGGTGACATATCAATTGATCAATTAGATTTGAGTGATGATATATATGTATTACACAAACCTGTCTCACCGAATAAATTGAGGAGTCTTTTAAGTTATAGTTTGTTACAGTGTGATGAAAAGGATTATTAAAGACTTGACCTAGAATTTGTTTGGGTTATCTAATCATTCTATGTGAGTAGCAAATATGAATAAATATCTCGTTGTTTCATTCTGTACACTGATGAGTTTTTGCCAATTATCTTCAGCCGATGATGCTGATGCCATTCTTTATGATGCTAAAATTTATACCGTTGATGCTAATCGAACTTGGGCACAGTCACTCGCTATAAAGGATGGAAAGATAAGTTATGTAGGAACGAATGAAGGCGTGATGTTACACCAGGGTACCGATACTAAACTCTATAACATGAAAGGAAAATTCATCTTACCTAGTTTTCAAGATGCACATATTCATCCCGTACCAAGTGGCGTAATGAGCACGTTAGGTTGCCCAATATTCGATCTAGAAAATATAAAAGCGATATTAAAGAAAATAACAAAGTGCGTAAAAGATGAGCCCAGCGCAACGATCATTTCTGGATACGGTTGGAGCTGGGATGACTTTAATCAAGATGCGCCACCACATAAATCTTATCTCGACAACATTGATAACAGCAGACCATTATTTTTTGGTGATGCAGATGGTCATACACTACTTCTTAACTCTGCGGCACTTAAGTTTGCCGGTATAACGAAAGATATGCCTGATCCCGAGGGAGGAATGATAGGCCGAGATGCTAAGAGCGGTGAGTTAACGGGTTTGTTGATGGAAGACGCGGGTATGCGTTTATTACTTAGCAAAATCCCAGCCATTTCATCAGAAGAGTTAAAGCAAGGCTTGCTGATGGCTCAAACATATTTACATGCATTGGGGATCACCGCCGTACAGGATGCCATCGTAACAATAGATGGTACTGATGCGACTCGATCACTACCTACTTATCAATCATTGTCAGAAGCAGGAGAACTCGAACTTCGCGTTGTCGCAGCACTGTATTGGGATTCTTCAAAAGGAATGACACAAATTGATGATCTTGTTGCAGCAAGAAAAAAATACTCTGAGGGTCGATTACAGGCGACAACAATTAAATTTTGGGCTGATGGCATACTTGAATCTTACACAGCAAAAATGCTCGAACCCTACACCGATAATCCTGATAGTTATGGTCTGATGATGGTGCCACAGGAACAGTTGATGAATGCGGCTACAGCTCTGGACAGGTTAGGGTTTCAATTACACATTCATGCCATTGGTACTGCGACCGTTCGTTATGCGCTTGATGCGATTGAACTTGCAGAGAAAACTAATGGAAAACGTGACGCTCGTCATCATATCGCCCATGTTCAAATGGTTCATCCTGATGATATTTCACGTTTTGGCAGTCTTGATGTAACGGCTAATTTCCAGCCCTTTTGGGCTTATGCAGATGGTTATGTTACTGACATCAACATACCTCAGCTCGGACCTGAGAGAATGAAATGGATGTATCCCATCGGCTCAATTGCTAAAATGGGTGGTCGGTTAGCATTCGGAAGTGATTGGTCCGTTTCCACCGCAAACCCTTTTCCAGCGATGGAAATTGCTATCACTCGCCAAGATCCTGAAACATCTACAACTCCACCACTGAATCCAAATGAAGCAATAACACTTGAGCAAGCCATAGCTGGATACACCATTGGAGCGGCGTACACCAATTTTCTCGATGATGCGACTGGCAGTCTCGAAGTTGGAAAATATGCTGACTTGATAGTGATTGATAGAAATCTTTTTAAAATTCCTGTGCAGGAAATATCTGAAGCGAAAGTATTAGTAACTTTGCTTGAAGGGAAAGCTGTTTATGGTGAATTGAGTCATTAAAATAGTGGGCATAAAATAGGGGTCAGAGTGAATTTTTAAATTCACTCTGACCCCTATTTTATGCCCACTATTTTAGGTGTTCTTAACTAGAGAGATTCCTTCTTTGGCAATGGTGATAAGACGTTTTTTATAAAGTGAGCCAATGGTCATTTTGAATGATTTTTTACTTACGCCAAACTCTTCATAAATCAGTTCAGCAGGGCTTTTATCCGAGATGGGTATAAAGCCATTATTTTTATCGAGTAGCTTTAGTATTTTTACCGAAAGCGGATTAACCTTTTCATATCCAATGGCTTCAAGACTAAGGTTTATTTTTCCATCGTCACGGATCTGTTTAATGTAGCCTTTTATTCGTTGGCCAATTTTCAAAGGTTTAACTGTATCGTTGAAGTAGACCACGCCCCAATGTTGGTTATTGATCACCGCACTATAACCAATATCCGTTTTATCACTGATCATCAAATTAACAGCCTGACCCGCAGAATAAATGGTGGCGCCATGCTGGATAAATCGATTAAGTTTAGAGGACGCTATCAGGCGGTTGGTCTCTTCATCTAGATAAACATACACCAGATACGATTGATTTTTTTCCATCTCTTTAGTTTGTTGATTAAATGGACAAAGCACATCTTTGCTGATCCCAAGATCGAGAAATGCGCCAACGCTACTGAGTTGCACTACTTTTAAATAGGCGACTTCATCAACCTGTGCTCTAACTTTTTGAGTCGTGGCGCAAAGTCGATCCTGTCCATCCAAATAGATAAATACAGAGATAAGGTCGCCCACTTTTGAGTGTTCGGGTAAATAGCGATTGAGCAGCATGACATCACCCAGATCATCTCCATCAAGAGATGCGCCATAATGATCAATACTATTGATTTTTAAAAGATTAATGCGACCAATGTGAGCCAAAATAAACCTCGAATAAATATAAAATAGAATTCATTTCTCCCCTCAAGTGAGGGAGGAAATGAAAGGATTAACGATGAACTAATTATAACGTTTAGTATCTTTTGCTTTATTAGCGTCTCTTTCTCTTTTGCGACGAGCTTTCTCTACGGCCTTAGCTTTCTTTTCTAAGACGGTTGATGAAGGAAGCTTCGGCATTGGCTTTCTAGGCATACGATCATCAGCCATAGCAGCCTTGTAAACGAAACCGGCCATGATAACAGCAGCCTGTTTCAAATCATTTTCTACCAGATGATCATAAGAATCTATATGCGTGTGATGCAAACGAGCACTATAATCTAGAGGATCCTGAACAAACTGAAAGCCAGGCAATCCAACATCATCGAAGGACTCATGATCGGTACCGCCAGTTGATTTATTGGTCACCGTACCCGCGCTAAGATCGGAATAGGGTGAGAACCAACCACTAAAAATAGGTTTTACAGCGACATTACCTTCAGTATAAATTCCTCTGAAACGCCCGCTACCATTGTCCATATTGAAATAAACAGACAGTTTTTCAAACTCTTTCTTTGGCTTAATAGGCCACCCTTTACTTCTCCAAAGGTAGGATGGCAAAGCCCGCTCTTCAGCAGTATCAGGTTTAGGCCGACTTGCAAAATGTTTAGCAACATAGGCTCTTGAGCCGTAAAGACCTTGCTCTTCACCAGACCATAAAGCAATACGTACAGTACGTTTAGGTTCGAATCCAATAGCTTTTAGGATGCGTAAAGCTTCCATGGTCACTGCAACGCCTGCGCCATTGTCCACTGCTCCATCACTTGCGTGCCATGAATCTAAATGAGCGCCTAGCATGACGACTTCTGGATTTTTGTCACTACCAGGAATTTCAGCAATGGTGTTATATGCTTTGGTATCCTTGTCATGAAATTGTGCAGAGATGTTCATAGCAATACGCGGTTTCTCACCGTCTTCAATTAAACGAGACAAAAAGTTATATTGCTCAGCTTCGATAACCATTGCGGGTACTGGAAAGGTCATTCCTACCTTGTGATTTTTACCATAAATATTAATCAGTCCACCCTGTCTGCGGCTTGGATAGATAACACCAATGACTTTTTCTGTTTTAAGGAACGCGTTTAACACTTTGCGAAACTTATACCTCTGCATGTAGGTGTCTCTGGAAGCGGGTGTAATCCATGATTCATGGCTTGCTCTTCTCCCCACATCAAACTTTTTCATGGTTTTGAGTGCTTTTGAATCGTGGCGCTTGAAGACCTTTTTACTAGGTGGCTTCATGCTAATTTGATCACCCATCATCACGATCTTGCCAGCAAGTTTTCCCCTGTAGTTTTCAAGCTCGCCCTTTGTGACTGCGTCAAGAATGACAACATCACCTTCAATACGCCCATTCGTTCCATAGGTCCAACCAGGCGGAATACCATGCAATGAAACCTGTCTAGGTTGGGTCAATTCAATGGAAGCTGAGTCGTGAGACCAGCCGCGTCCAAATTCAAACCCTTCTAAATGGGCATTTTTAAGTCCCATTTTCTTAAGTTGTTGAAGTGTCCAATTGTTGGCTTCTTTCATTTGAGGCGAACCTGACAAACGAGGACCAATTTTATCTGTGAGATGTTGGAGGGTATGCATGACTTCGGAATTATAAAATCCTTCACTGCGGATTTTATTAGCAATATCTAAGTCGTCGGCGACAACAAAGGAACAGGCGAAGGTAGAGACTAAAATAATTAATTTTTTCATGGGGTAGGTTCTCAATATTATTATTATGAAATGAGTATAGCAGAGAAGGGAGGGTATTTTAAAATTAGGCTCTTAAAGGTTTGATTTAGGTAAGATATCTACTATTTTCGTCATTTATTCTTCCCAATAAATGAGCTCTGGTAGTGCCATGGTTAAGAAGTGTTCAAACGCACTTTCAATTTCATTACGTTTAATTTTCAAAGTAGACGTCAATAACTCATTTTCAATGGACCAATCATTTTTTAGAACAACAAAGTGATCGAGTTTTTGATGGCTCTCTAACATTGAATTGACCGTATCGAGTGTATTTAACAGGGATTGTTGTATCTCTGTATTTTTAATATTATTTTGTTCATTCATTACCAAAAGGGCTATAGGTTGTTTACGACCACAGCCAATGACACAAATTTGTTCTATCTTAGTATTTGCTGCAATTAGGCATTCAATGGGTACAGGGACAACATATTTACCTTTAGCAGTTTTAAACTGATCTTTAATGCGTCCGGTTATCTTATAATTATCCTCAGCCGTTAATGTTGCTCTGTCGCCGGTGTGAAACCAGCCATCGGTAAATGCTTTTTGCGTGGCTTCAGGATTTTTATAATATTCTTTAAAAACTGCGGCACCTTTGATCAAGATCTCATTATTGTCACTGAGTTTCATTTCTACGCAGCTGATGGCTTTACCAATAGTACCAATTGCATGAGTGTCGAAGGGTAGGTTTATGCAGGAGCCGCCTGATGTTTCAGACATTCCCCAACCTTCAGAAATTGGCATGCCTATACGATTATACCAATGTAGCACGGATGGAGAGATTGGGGCTGTTCCTGACACAAATGCGCGACATTTAGCGAGACCTAATCCGGTACGAATTTTTTTCGCAACAATACCTTTTATGATTGGAATTTTTAATAAGCGTTGAAGTTTTTTATCATCCATTTTAATGAGAATTTGGCTCTGAAATTTAACCCATAGTCTCGGTACAGACAAAAAGCAATCTGGTTGCCCCACCTTCACATCGTCAATAAAGGTTTCTATGCTTTCAACAAAGTAGATTTTGGCGCTTGCATAGAGTGACGATATTTCAACGACGGACCGTTCAGTAATATGGGCGAGTGGTAGGTACGACATTAAATGGTCGCCGTGTTTAAAGTTCAATCGTGAAGTTTCAGCCGCTGCTGATGCTAAATTATCAAAGGTGAGTACTACCCCCTTTGGATTTCCAGTACTTCCCGAGGTATAAACAATGGTCATAACATCATCCGCAACAGGATTGCTGATATCTTCAAGAGGTTCTGTTTTAAGTAACTCTTGCCATTGATACTGACCGTTAACCGTTGGGTACGGAAAAAGAATTCGAGTGATTTGTTCATCAATTGCTTCATTAACCGGCGCAAGATCAACAATCTTACCCACGAAAATAACCTTGCATTCACTTTCTTCTAAAATGTAGCGGATGGTTTTATGACTTGCCGTATGATAAATAGGCACTGAAATCATTCCTGCCATCATAATGGCTAGATCAGTGATAAACCATTCGGCGCAGTTTGCAGATATAATACCGACACGGTCTCCCGCAGATAAGCCCATTGATTTTAATGATGCAGCAACTGATCTCGCCTGTGTATCTACGTCCTTCCAAGTGAAGCTTTTTAGGACCCGATTGATGGGTTGATTTAAATAGACTTGATTCGGGTGTTGTTGCACATTTGCAGAAAATTGCTGCAATGGAAGTAAGTAGGACATCGTTTGCCTCATATATAAATTATTTATATCTTGTGCGAAACCTCGTTAAATGTACAACTTACAACCAATTTTATCAAGACGACCTACGAACTACACACAACCCGTAGGTTTCGGTAAACCGCCATATTTGGAAATGGGCTTCATAGGTCCAGTCATCCAACTCTCAAAGAGTTCCTTTTTATCGATGCCGACATATTTAGCGAATTTTCTTATAGGAGGCACGCTAGAATGCACTTCAAAGTATTCTCTAGCCTTATGGATTTGCTCCCATTTAGCATCATCTATCTCTACGTCATCGGCCTCGGCCATCGCGCTTGCAATCTCTTTAGTCCAACCTGTTGCATCGACTAGGTAACCGTCGCCATCGCGTGGGGGAATTTCAACACTCATCATCTATACTCTCATTCATTAGTAAAAGGGCGCCAAACCCAGTGAATACCTAGGCTACCAGAGTTTATAGGTGGGTATCTACCCTTTAAAAAGTAGGGTTATAGTCATCTTAGGAGCTTACTCGTATCTTTCTTGTTGTTATTCATGCGAACATCAGCTATTCTCAAATGAATGACCGACGGTCGGTCATTTGTTTTACATGAATCAAAAAATACTAATCAAGATGTTAATTTAAGTAGCTAAATCAAGAAATAAAACCAATATGGCCATCATTGTTAACAAAGAAGAAAAGAGACGAAACATCGCTTTATCCTGTACGGAATTGCTGTTGGATAAGGGATATAGTCAATTACGTGTTTCTGAAATAGCGAAAACTGCCGGAGTAGGTAAGGGAACGGTTTACGACTATTTTAAGAATAAAGAGGATGTTGTTTTTGAAATTATTCGAAATTTAATCAACGAACATCAGGAAGATCTTAAAGTCCATTTTAAGAAGAATAGGACCTGTAAACAGAAGGTGCTGCACCTCTTTGATTTTTATCTGTGTGAGCATAAGGACTACTCAAAACACCTTATAGTGTACAAAGAATTTATGAGTGTCACCCTCACAACACCAGCCGGCGATATGCACGCCTTTAATCACGAATGTACAAATTTTATAAGAGAAACTCTTGTGGATATTATTGAAGATGGTATTCGCTCTGGTGAAATTAGAGAAGAGTCGCTCAATTTTGTAGATGGAATAATGTGTGCAGAACGAGGCTTTATGCTTAAGGGTTGGACTGAAAATATTAATTGTCGGAATGAATTTAAACAATATATTGACGCATTATTTGCGTTAATAGGGAATAAATAATGAAAAAGATAATGGTAGTAATATTGTTAATGTTAATCATTAACCAGCAGCACACAACATTGCTTGCCGAGGAGGTTTACGCAACCTTCACAGTGCATGCTAGAAAGACTGCAAATTTAGCCTTTAGCTACAGCGGAATAATTAAAGGCTACAATGTCGATATTATGAGTAGAGTAAAAAAAGGTGATGTACTTGCTACACTCATTAATGATGATTTGATTGCAACGACCAACGCATCAAAAATTGCCTTGAAATATGCAAAGTCAGATTATAAACGACATAAAAATCTGCTTGCGAAAGGCTTAATTGATACTGCTCTGTATGATAAATTTGCGCTGCAGTATGAATCAATCAAGGCTAAAATTGCTCTTGAAGAAACAATAAATGCGAAGACTATATTGCGAGCACCTTTTGATGGCGTCATAACAAAACGAATGATTGAAGAGGGAGATGTTGTTAGCGGCCAAATGCTGAAGACTGCTTTTGCCATTCAGAGTGAACACGCAAGAATATTAGTTGTTGAATTTGATCAAAAATATAATGCCGATGTAAAGGTGGGTGATGCTTTTATTTATAAGGTTGATGGAGATTCTAGCGAACATGCCGGAACGGTCTTTAGAATATATCCGACGGCGAATGCAAACAGTCGAAAAGTTGCTATTCAAGTGATCGCAAGAGATTTAAAGGTCGGTCTATTTGGTGAAGGAAAATTAATAACTTCTGGGAAAAGCGGTACTCCTGAGACTAAAGATATGCCTTCCACAAACGCCACAGTCAGCCCAGAGTAAAAATACCATGTATAAGTTTGCAATTAACAGACCCATCACAATTTTAATGGCAGTGATGGCTTTAATTATTTTCGGAATTAAGTCCTATACAACAATGCCCTTGGCGCTTTTTCCCAATGTTGATTTCCCCATTGTAACCATTCAAACGGTCTATCCTGGTGCTGATGCCAAGACCGTTGAATCAAAAATTACCGATAAGATTGAAGAGGCGGTGTCGGGGATTAACGGCATTGATAAATTAAACTCTACAAGTTATGAAGGCTTAAGCTATGTCATTGTTCAGTTCGAATTAAGTCGCAGTATTGATGAGGCGGCGAATGACGTGAGAGACAAGATTGGTGGCGTTATTTTGCCCACCAACGCAAAGACGCCATTAGTCCAGAAAATCAGTACAGCCGGTGAGGCCATTAGTCTTTTCGTGGTCAGTAAAACAGGTGACATGTCAGCTTTGATGCAATTGGTTGATGAGCGTATCAAACCTAAATTACAACGTATACCTGATGTGGGTGACGTTGATGTAGATGGTTATCAGGATCGTGAAATACGTATTTTTCTGGACCCATTTTTGCTAAACAAATTTAATGTTTCCGCAATCGAGTTACAGAATAAAATCAGTAGTGAAAACTTTAAATCAAGTGCTGGGAAAAGCATTAATTCAAAACAGGAATTGATTATAAAGTTTAAGGGTGACTCTCAATCGGTTGAATCACTTGCAAATATTGAAATTAAAAAAGGCTTACGCTTAAAAGATATTGCAAAGGTCGAAGATGGCTTAAGCGATATCAAGAGTTTTACATCCTATAATGGTCAAGTGGGTGTGATGCTTAATATCATGAAGATTTCGGGCACTAATGTTATTGGCATTATTGAGCAAGCAAAGTTAATTTTACCTGATCTGATTCAACTCGCTGGCGAAGATTATGAATTAACCTTGATCAAAGATCAGTCAGATAAAATTATGGGCAGTGTAAATCAGGTTAAATTTGATCTCATGTTCGGAGCAATACTCGCTATTTTCATTGTCTTTATGTTCTTAAGAAATGTTACCGCGACCATCGTTTCAGCCTTAGCAATTCCAACATCAATTATTGGTACCTTCGCAATTATTGATTACATGGGTTATGACCTTAATAAACTAACCCTCATTGGTTTAACCCTTGCCATTGGTATCTTTATTGATGATGCCATTGTAGTGATTGAAAATATTAGTAAGAAAATGGAGTCTGGAATGGAAGCATTTCAGGCAACCTATGAGGGTGTTCATGAAATCGCATTTTCACTGCTTGCGATTTCGGCAATGCTGCTTGCGGTGTTTATACCCGTAGCCTTTATGGATGGAATTGTCGGTAAGTTTTTTAATGCTTTTGCAATGACGGTCGCATCAGGGATTGTGCTGTCATATTTAGTCGCCATCATGTTTATACCCACGGTAGGAGCGCGAGTTTTACGACACAAGGAGACTAAATTCCACGCGAAAACTGAACCATTACTTCAAGCTTTAGATAGTGCTTATGTGAAAATGCTCAAGCCTCTCATTCGATATAAATATATCACTGTACTAATGACCTTTGGACTCCTGTTCCTATCGGCTAATGTATTTTCAAATGTTGGAATGGATTTTGTTCCAACAGAAGACAACAGTGAGTTTCAAATAGCTGCAAAGGCCGATGTAGGCACTTCCATTGAAGAAATGAAGCGTAAATTAGAACCTATCATGGAGGCGATAAAGGCTGATGAAATGGTTGATTATCGTTCATTGAGTATTGGTTATACAGCAGCGGATGAATCACATAAAGCATTGGTCTATATAAAATTAGTTCCTATTGTAGACCGAGCACTTGGTCAGGTCGAAATTATTGATAACTATCGAGACAAATTTAAATCCATTGAAGGCTTAACCATTGCTGTTGAGAAAATACCCCCTATTAATACAGGGGGCAGCAATGCGCCACTGCAAATCATCATTACTGGAGATAGTTTGACTGAGCTCAAATCAATATCAGATAAGGTGTCAAAGCTAATGGGTGAATTTGAAGGTGCGGTTGATATCGACAGTGATTATCAGGGGGGTAAACCAGAGATAACCATATCGTTAATCAGACATAATGCAGCAAGGCTTGGGATCACCTCGAAACAGATTGCGTCGTTATTGAACTCAAACTATTCAAGCGATAGCAAGATCAGTAACTTCGAACAAAATGGTCGAGAATATGACATCACCCTAAGGTTTAATGACCAAAAAAGAGCGGACATTGAAAGCATCAAAAAAATACAAATTCGAGCAGCCAACGGTGAATATGTTTATTTGGATGGACTGATTAATTTTGAAGTGGGTGAGTCCATTGCATCAGTGAATCGATTTGACCGTGAAAGAAGTGTCATGATCACCAGTAATTTATCGAATATTCCATTAAATGCCTTGGTGAACCATGTTGATGCCAACATTGCTGAGCTACTACCACAAGGCTACAACTACGTATTCTCAGGTGATGTGGAGCGCATGCAAAACACAGCGACTTCATTTAGTACTGCAGTCGGCTTAGCAGTTATACTGATATACCTTATTTTAGCAGCACTTTATGAATCTCTCATTCAACCGATAATTATTATGATCACAATGCCACTAGCTTTCACTGGTGTGATTACCGCATTGGGATTGAGCGGCAATAACTTTTCACTGTTTGTGATGATCGGTATTATTCTATTGTTGGGAATGGTGGGAAAGAATGCCATTCTGGTTGTTGATTTTGCTAACCGTGCAATAAAGCAAGGTGAGTCCGTTGATGATGCGCTTATCCATGCAGGTGAGAAACGATTGCGGCCTATTCTGATGACCACCTTTGCAATGGTTGGAGCAATGATGCCTTTGGCTTTTGGTACCGGTGTTGGACATGAACTTAACTCACCCATGGCACTTTCAGTTATTGGGGGATTAATAAGCTCGACTATTCTTGCGTTATTGGTGGTCCCTGCATTTTATAAAATATTGTATCCAGTGGACCGTTGGTTGCGATCATTTTATGAGGTGGGTAAAGTTTGAGCCTTACATAGTTATGATTCTACTTTTACACGACTCGTTATTATCTTGAATTACGTCTCTGCAAAGAACGCCGTCTTCTTGTACCTGGGGATAATGTGATGGAGTCTTCTGATGATTGAGTTGGAAGTTGTACGTTTTGAGACAGATTTTCAAATTCATCTATTTTATGCGGAATTGCCATAGCATTTACAAAATATTCCTGAAAGTTTGCCTCTGTAGCCGTTTCAATTTTTTCAAGTGCGAGGACTTCTACTTCAATTTCTCGTCTCGCTTTGGTGCATGAAAGAGCGATGCGAGCACCTGTCCCAGCTGCATTACCAATAGATTGAACATCATCCAATGGGCAGTCTGGTATCATGCCAAGTAGCATTGCGTATAATGGATCAATGTGTGAGCCAAACGCACCTGCAAAACGAATTCGTTCAACTTTAGTAATGTTTAGTTTTGTCATTAGCAGTTTAATGCTGGCATAAAGCGTTGCTTTAGCAAGCTGTATTGCTCGTACATCATTTTGCGTTATTAATACCGATGAGTTATCGCCATACTGATCATCTACAAGCTGATATGCCCAGGTTTTACCGTTTTTTATAATGCGGGACGAACTCTTAGCCTTTTCACCATCAATCAAACCATCTGATTTGATTACACCCGCAAGGTAAAGGCTGGCTATTACTTCAATAATACCTGAACCACAAATTCCAGTGATTGGTGTTTTCTTAACAGCAAGATTAAACTCTTCTTCAGTTGACCAGCCTTCCACACCAATGATTTTAAATTTTGGTTCAAGTGTTTCAGCATCGATTCGCACTCGCTCTATCGCTCCGGGTGCAGCACGTTGACCATGTTCAATTTGAGCGCCTTCAAAAGCGGGTCCAGTGGGTGAGGAAGCAGCAACAAGCTTATCTTTATTACCGAGAATAATTTCAGCATTGGTACCAATATCAATAATCAATGTGATTTTGTCCTGCTTATATGGAGCTTCGGCGAGGACTACAGCAGCTGCATCAGCACCCACATGAGCTGCTATACAGGGAGGAAGATATATTTGTGCGCCATCGGCTAGGTTTAAATTTAAATTGACTGAAGGTAATGCAATTGCAGATTGGGTTGCTAGGGCAAAAGGTGATACTCCCAGCTCTACAGGATCGATGCCAAGAAAAAGATGATGCATAACAGGATTACAAACAAAAATGGCTTCGAGGAGTTTATCTCTATCTACCTGAGTTTGTTTTAGTAACTCATCAATCATCAAACAGATCCCCTGTCGTACAGCATCAGTCATTTGCTGAGCACCACCAGGATTCATCATCGAATAGGATACACGGCTCATTAGATCCTCACCAAAACGGATCTGCGGATTCATAAAACCATGTGTAGCAAGTACCTTTCCTGTTTGCAAATCACAAAGATGCCCGACTACGGTGGTCGAGCCAATGTCGACGGCCAAACCATAGACTGACAGTTGTTCTCCAGGCCAAATGGCGATAATTTTTGATTGCTCATAAATAGCAACGGTAACATGCCAGTTAGCTTTTCTAAGTATTTTTTGAAGTTGAATTAATACACTTGGCTCTATGGACAAATCGTTCAGATTTGATTCTTGCTCAATGCTCTTTTGCAGACGTTCGAGATCGCCAGTAGGGCAGTCTAAAGTCGGTTCTTCAACCTGGATAGTTAGTAGTCGCACAGCAGAGACCGCGCCATTACTAAAGTCACTGCTTAATTGTGTCGCAGATTTTCTAATAACCTGATCATGGATTTGGCTTTCGACGGGTACATCAATGACAATATCCCCAAGTATCTTGGCTCGACAGGCGAGGCGATAACCCTGCTTCAATGCAGATTTTGAGAGTCGCTTTCTTTATGTCGCTGTGGCTGGGGTTAAATTATTCTGGGTAGAAGTAATATTGTGCTTGGCAAATTCACCACTGCTTATCTGAATTTTGCAACGGCTGCACTGCCCATTACCGCCACAGAGTGAAGCAATATCAGCACCCAGTTCCCGTGCTGCAGTCATAAGATCTGTATTTTTTGCGACTTCACCCTGAATTCCGGAGGGTGTAAACACAATTTTAAATTTTGTCATGATTTAATTCATGTTCTCTGTCTTCGTGAACGACGTCCTGCTCGTCTGCCCGCTGCACTATCTGCTGCACTATCCGCTGAGGATTCGCGATAACAGGATATCCAATGAGCACAATCAGGGTCATTTCCAATAACTACGTCTGAAGCCTTGACTGATTGAATGATCTCAGAATGTAATGGATTTAAAATAGCCGATGTCATACCTGCACCGATTGCCATACTGATAAATGATGCAGTTATACCATTTCTGTTTGGAATTCCAAAACTGAAGTTTGAAGCTCCACAGGTTGTATTGACTTTCAACTCAGTGCGTAGTCTTCGGATTAAATGTAATACCTGAGGACCTGCGTCATTCATTGCACCAACAGGCATGACAAGGGGATCAACCACGACATCTTCAGCTTTTATACCATAATCTTGAGCGCGCTCAACAATTTTCTTAGCAACTTCATAACGCACATCAGGATCTTCGGAAATACCTGTTTCATCGTTTGATATTGCAATAACAGCTGCATCGTATTTTTTTACAAGTGGTAGCACCAGTTCGAGATTTTCGTCTTCTCCCGTAACAGAATTGACTAAAGCACGTCCTTGATAGACTGAAAGACCCGCTTCTAACGCAGCGACAATTGATGAATCAATGCACAGTGGAACATCAGTAATTGACTGAACCAGCTGAATAACATCAGCCAGTATTTTAGGTTCATCAGCCAAAGGAATGCCTGCGTTTACATCAAGCATTTGGACCCCAGCAGCAACCTGAGCGATGGTATCAGCCTCCACGCGACTAAAATCACCTGCTTTCATTTCCGCTGCAAGTAACTTTCTGCCCGTTGGATTAATTCTTTCACCAATCATTGTAAAGGGTTGGTTAAAACCAATTGTTAATTCTTTGCTGTGTGAGCTTAAACGAGTTTGAGTAGTCATTGATCATTCTCTTATATTGTTAGTGAGGCTACTGATTATTCAGGTTGCCAGGGTTTGCGATCTCCAAGGACACCAGATTTAGTAATGACATCTTTAACACAGTGTTCTTGTTTGTAGGCCATCATGTGGATACCTGATACACCTTCTATCTCTTGTAGTTGTTGCATCAATTCAACGCAAATGTTTTGCCCTTCCTGCTTTGGATTGTCAGCATCTTTTAGACGCTTTATGACCCAATCTGGAATACTGATGCCGGGAATGTTTTTTCTTATCCAGAGTGCAGAATTGGCAGATACCATGGTGCCAACACCAGCAAGTATGAATACCTTATCAATAAGTCCCAAATCAACAACACGTTTCATGTAATCTTTAAAAACGGGAATATCAAAACAATACTGGGTTTGTATAAACTGTGCTCCGGCAGCAATTTTTTTAGCCAGCCGATGTGCTCGGTAGTCTACGGGATTTGCAAAAGGATTGGCTGCAGCACCTAAAAATACATCAGGAGCTTTGGATATTTTGCGACCACTTAAAAATTGACTTTTATCGCGCATCATTCTGATTGTTTTAAGCAGTGACATTGAATCTAAGTCAAATACAGGTTTAGCTTCGGGATGATCACCGGTGTTTACACCATCACCACTGAGACAAAGCATATTTGCAACATTCATGGCCGATGCGCCAAGAACATCAGCCTGTATCGCAATTCTATTTTTATCACGACAGGAAATTTGCATCACCATGGAATAACCTTGACGAGTCAATAAAGAACAGACACCCATGCTGGACATGTGACAATTTGCACCTGAACCATCCGTAGCATTAATGGCATCTACTACGCCATTGAACATTGCCGCTCGCTTATAAACATCTTGTGGGTCAGCCGAATCTGGGGGAGCTATTTCAGCTGTTACCGCAAAGTGACCGCTGCGTAGAACTCGCTCTAGTCTGCCTCCCGAAGAGTGACCCGGCAATACAGGAAGGATTTTACCTTGAATGGCCTTATCATTAACCATCAGATTGATGGACTCTAATATTTTTGATGTTTTGCCTGTCTTTGACTTTGTTTAGCCAAGACGAATGACCTTTTTTACGTTGATCAATAGGTAATAGAATTTCCAAATCAGGTACAGCAGTTGTTGATGGCGTTAATATTCTCGCACCTCTCCAGGCTTCTAACCAGACACATCGCATTTCAGGCTCTATTTCACAATGACCATCATCTCTAACACCGCCACAGGGGCCGTTGCGGATCTGTTTGGGGCAGTTCATCGGACATGACATTCCCGTTTTATCAAGAATACAGTCACCACACATCTGGCAATCGAACAGCAAGCCTTTAATATTTCTTTCAGTAAATGCAAATATTTTTTCGGTTCTTTGATAACCAATACGCTGCCAGATTGGATGTAAAAATGATAAAAAGGACTCTAATGCTTGGTAGATAAAGTAGGCTGGTTTAGCGTGACTAACCATAATTTTTCGTAGTGAGTACACTAATCAATTGCCCTTTTACAATACATCAACAAGGGACGGTTGTGCATGTGTCTGGATAGAGGGTATTTGATGAGATTGGAAATGATGTAACTTTTTTTCCATATCACCATAGCCCGTATAAATGCGTTCAAACTTAAGATTTAATCGTTGTGCACATTGCCTAGCAGTTTCAGTGATCAGGTCATTATTAGTTTGGGCCAGATAGATTAGTTTTTTATAGTTAGCAAAATACAGTTCCAGTAATTCAGGCTTTCTATCAAGGCCTAATGATTTCCATACATAACTATCAAATTGTTGAGTTAGAAAATCGGTTAGGTAAAAGGTACCTAGCTCTTCTTCTTGTAAAGTATCAAAAGCATTTTGACCCGCAAAAAACTGATAACAATGTGCACCTGGCAGACGTTCAATATTATATTCATTTAAAACAAGATCTAATAAACCACCTGTACCACAATCACCATAAGCGACGAATATTTTCCCATCATTTTTACTTTGAATTTGCTGAATTTTTTCTCTCACAGCTTCGGGAATTAACTTAGGAGTCTGGTGATATTTTGCAGGAATACAAATGATATTCATCTGTTGCCAGTGATTGAGAGATTTTATTGCCAATAGCTCTTTCGCTAGTGCGCCACATGCAATAATATTAATTATTGGCATTAGCGGTTTCATCGATTAACTGGCTTTGCGCAAGGCGATTAAATCTTTTGCAATTTCAACTGTAGTGGCTGCATCACGGCAATAGGCATCAGCTCCCACGGCTTTACCAAATTCTTCATTTAATGGAGCGCCACCGACTAAGACGATGTAATCTTCACGAATACCCTTTGCGACCATTTCGTCTATGACAACTTTCATATAGGGCATGGTGGTTGTGAGCAGTGCTGACATGCCAAGAATGTCAGGTTTATGTTCTTCAATCGCAGCAAAAAATTCTTCAACAGATTGGTTGATACCAAGGTCGATGACTTCAAATCCACCGCCTTCCATCATCATTTTAACCAGGTTTTTTCCGATATCATGGATATCACCCTTGACAGTCCCTATGACCATTTTCCCTGTACTGGGAGCATTTGTTGCTGATAACAGAGGTCGTAAAATTGCCATTCCACCTTTCATTGCATTGGCTGCTGAAAGTACCTCTGGTACAAATAAAATGCCATCACGAAAATCAACACCAACGATTGACATGCCACCCACAAGAGCTTTACTGAGTACGTCTGCCGGTTCCCATTTTCGTTCCAACAGTATCTCTGTACCTTCAATCACCTCATCTTTAAAACCATCGTAGAGATCGTCTTGAATTCTCTCAACTAATTCATCATCAGGTAGTAAGTTGAGAGCGATATCATCTTCATCAAAATCATTATTGTCAGACATATTCAGCCTTTTATTGATAAATCTACAGTTATCTACATTGAATTGTATTTTGATAGACCTATGATTGCTCTATGGATATCGACCTACTATTCTCTCTTGGCGACAATATGGATTATCCTTGTGACGCCAGGTAGTGATCACCTATCGTTTATCGTCAATCAAATGATCTCATGCAGCGTTAAAATAAACCTTCAATCTCGCCCTTATCATTAACATAAATATCTTCTGCTGCAGGACGTCTTGGCAAACCAGGCATTGTCATAATATTGCCACAAATCACAACTATAAAACGTGCGCCGTTGGAAAGACGGATACTTTGTATCGGAATGACATGGCCAGAAGGAGCACCTTTTAATAATGGATCAGTACTAAATGACAGGGGAGTCTTGGCGATGCAAACAGGAAGTTCACCATATTTTTTTTGGAAAGCAGCAAACTGTTCACGTACCTTCGTATCAGCGATGATGTCATCTGCTCCATAAAGTTCCTGAGCTATGGTGCGTGTTTTTCCCCAAAGTGAAACCTGTGAGTTATACAGATATTCAAATTTAGGTGTCTGCTCATCCAATATTTTTACTACGGTTTTAGCCAGAGTACTGGAGCCGGTACTACCTTCTGCCCAGTGGTTTGACTCAACAACTTCAATACCTGATTTTTCACATAATTTGATCAAACATTCCTTTTCAGAATTTGTATCACTGGTAAAGCTGTTGATCGTTACCATTACCGGTATACCAAATTTGCGGGTATTCATCACATGACGTTTGAGATTCGAAAAACCATTTTCAAGTGCTTCAATGTTCTCTGCAGTCAGTTCGTTCTCACTAACACCACCATGCATTTTTATTGCACGGATGGTTGCAACTATGATGGCCATATCGGGTTTTAGTCCAGATTGTCTCATCTTGATGTCAAAGAATTTTTCAGCACCTAAATCGGCACCAAAACCGGCTTCAGTTACAACATAATCAGCATGTTGCAAAGCCGTTTTTGTTGCTATAACAGAATTACAACCATGGGCAATATTCGCAAATGGACCACCGTGTATCAAACAGGGAGTTCCTTCCATAGTCTGAACAAGATTAGGTTGGATGGCATCTTTTAATAATGCTGTCATTGCTCCAACAGCTTTTAGATCCCGGGCGTAAATATCATCGCCCTTTGTAGATTGACCAATGACGATGTCTCCAAGACGACTTTGTAAATCCTTCAAATCATTAGCAAGACAAAAAATAGCCATAACCTCAGATGCAACGGTTATATCAAAATGATCCGTACGAGGAAATCCATTAAATACACCCCCAAGAGCAGCCGTGGTTTCACGAAGAGCGCGATCATTCATATCCATTACTCTGCCCCAGGATATTTTACGGCTATCGATGTTTAGTTCATTTCCCCAGTAAATATGATTATCAATCATGGCAGAGAGCAGGTTATGGGCTGCACCAATTGCGTGAAAGTCGCCGTTAAAATGAAGATTAATTTCCTCCATAGGGACAACCTGTGCCTGTCCTCCACCGGCAGCTCCACCTTTCATTCCAAAGCATGGCCCAAGAGATGGTTCTCTCAGGCAGATGGTAACATTCTTTCCAATTTTACTAAGCCCGTCACCTAAGCCAACTGAAGTGGTTGTTTTACCTTCCCCAGCTTTGGTTGGAGTGATGCCTGCCACCAGTATTAATTTGCCAAGTTTTTGCCCATTCATTGAGTCTAGATAGTCTTGGCTAATTTTAGCTCGATACTTACCGTAACTAATAACATGCTCTTTTGGGATACCTAACTTGTCGGCAATTTTTTGAATGGGCTGCATTTTTGCAGCGCGCGCAATTTCAATATCAGAAGTGAATTCGTTAGTCTTGGTTACCATTATGTTTTCCGTTAGATTGTATATTGATTCTTTGTGGTCGTTAGTTCATACGTTCGATGGAGGTGATATACCACGAAGTAAATAGCCCTGAGGATCAAATAATGACTCGAGATGAACCCTAGCAGGGTAGTTAATACCAATGATATCAACACTTAATACTTGTCCATCAAGACAGTACTCTGGCTTTAGATAAGCCATGGCTATGCTTTTTCCGACACTATGACCATAGCCGCCAGAGGTCACTACGCCAATTACCTTTCCATCTAATATTACCGGTTCATTACCGACAGCATCGGCATGCTCCGTTTCAACCGTCAAGCATACGAGGCGCCAGAGCTTGGTATTTTTTTGTTGAGATTGCATCGCGTCGCGGCCGATATAATCTCTGTTTTTATCAATAAAACGGCTCATCCCTGCTGGCTCCGGTAATGTATCAGCGGTGAGTTCTAAGCCCCAGCGAGGGTAGCTTTTTTCAAGTCGAAGACTGTCAAGTGCGCGTGCACCAACCAGTCGTAGACCGAAGTCTTCACCTTCAGCAAGCAAGCGAGTAAATAAGGCTGCCTGATGTTGATCAGAAAAGTGCAATTCGTAACCGAGATCACCGGTAAAGGACACACGAAAAACTCGTATGGGAATGTCTTCGATCATCAAACTGCGCATCCGAAAGAAGGGATGTGCTGTATTGCTCATATCTGCATGGGTCAAGCGTTCCATAAGGGTCCGTGAATGAGG
>JAUUZN010000039.1 GCA_030589945.1 Gammaproteobacteria bacterium
ACGCATGCTTGGTTTGTCGATAACAAAACGCCAGAGTCAGAAATCGAAATTATTGATCTGTCCGATCAAAGTTTAAGTTATTACACAGCCAATGCCGACAAACCACATTACCGATTGGCCGGTGGACAAATGAACTTCATCGACAAAGTATCTGTTGTTGAAGGCGGTGGTAGCGCAGGAGTTGCATACCTCTACGGAGAACGCACTATTGACGCAACCGATTGGTTCTTCCGCTACCATTTCCACCAAGATCCAGTCATGCCAGGTTCATTAGGCGTGGAAGCAATCATTGAGCTACTACAAACCTACGCGATGAAAAACGATCTCGGCGCACAATTTAATAGCCCGAGATTTATCGCACCGTTAAGTGAAGTCGTCTGGAAATACCGCGGTCAAATAACGCCAGAAAACAAACAGATGTCGTTAGATGTTCACATCACTGACATTATAAAATCAGATAACGAAGTAAGAATAATCGGTGACGCAAATTTATCAAAAGATGGCTTAAGAATTTATCAGGTAAAAGATATTGTACTGAGTATTGTTGAGGCTTAGCCTTATGGGATTGACTCTTTTTGGGTTTTCCCAGTCGGTACATAGAGTGTCATGCCATATTTCTCAGGACGCTACGAGCACATCCATGTGGGCTTCGCTGCTGCATCCCTGCAGCAGAGACCTGTGAAATATGGCATGACACTCTACGTACCTAATAAACAAATGTGTAACAGTTTAGTATCATCAATTAATAGGATTTAACGTAAACAGGAACAAATATGTCAAACATAGAATTTAATAATAACAAAGCGATTGATTGGGCTTGGAATGTCAATTCTGCGGATTTGAAAACTGATACTGCGGAGATTAAATCAGCATTGATGAATCTTTCTGCTCCTGTTTATCTGGCACAGTCAGGTGCGGATCTTGGCGTTACAGATTCCATATTAGACTCTGGTTCTGATGGCGAAAAGGTCTTGGCCTTTGCTCAAGCGTTAACTCCTGAAGATCTTGGCGATGACGAATACAAGAAACAGCATGGCGTAAAATATGCTTATCATGGCGGCGCGATGGCCAATGGAATTGCTTCTGTTGAGCTCGTTATTGCACTTGGTAAGGCTGGGCTCTTATGTTCCTTTGGCGCTGCAGGTTTAATCCCTGATGCCGTGGAAGATGCTATTCGGCGAATTCAGGCTGAGCTTCCTGATGGTCCTTATGCTGTAAATCTTATTCACGCTCCTGCTGAAGAAGCACTTGAGAGTGGTGCCGTTGATCGATTCTTGAAAATGGGCGTTAAGACCGTTGAAGCATCAGCCTATTTGGCGTTAACTGAGCATATTGTTTGGTATCGCCTATCAGGCCTAACTCAAAATGATGACGGTAGCGTTAACATTGGTCATAAAGTGATTGCCAAGGTTTCTAGAACTGAAGTGGCACGACGTTTTATGGAGCCTGCTCCGGAGAAGTTGATTAAAAAGTTACTCGCCCAAGGTAAAATTACTGAACTTCAGGCTGAACTTTCTAAGTCCGTTCCTATGGCAGACGATATTACTGCTGAAGCGGATTCTGGTGGTCATACCGATAACAGACCTTTCGTAACTCTCTTGCCTTCAATCATTACACTGCGTGATGAAATCCAAGCGAAGTATAACTACCCTCAACCCTTAAGAGTTGGTGCTGGTGGCGGTATTGGTACTCCTGAGTCTGCAATCGCGGCATTCAATATGGGCGCCGCTTACATTGTTCTTGGTTCTGTGAATCAATCCTGTGTGGAAGCAGGTGCTTCAGAGCACACCAGGAAACTACTTTCAACCATAGAAATGGCTGATGTCACCATGGCACCTGCTGCTGATATGTTTGAAATGGGCGTAAAACTTCAGGTGTTAAAACGCGGTTCTATGTTTGCGATGAGAGCTAACAAGCTTTATGATCTTTATGTCAACTATGACTCCATTGAAGATATACCTGCTGCCGAACGCGAGAAGATTGAAAAACAAATATTTAGACAAAACCTTGATGAAATTTGGGCAGGCACCGAAGACTTCTTCAAGCAACGTGATCCAGAAATGTTAGCTCGAGCATTGGACAATCCTAAGCGTAAAATGGCGCTCATTTTCCGTTGGTACTTAGGTCTATCTTCGCGCTGGTCAAATATTGGCGAGAAGGGCCGTGAAATGGATTACCAGATTTGGGCCGGTCCCAGCCTTGGTGCATTCAACAGTTGGGTGAAGGAAACTTATCTGTCTGATTATACTAAACGAGCGGCGGTTGATGTCACCATGCACATTTTGCAGGGCGCCGCTTACTTGCAGCGGATTAACCAGTTGAAGATGCAGGGAGTTAGTCTGAGTACTGAGCTAGGAAGATATGTGCCTAACAACTAACCCTCAACGTCCAAGTCAGAAGCCAGGCTTTGATGATGAAGTTCATCCATGACCTCAGGACTTGCAAGATGAGGGTATGCCTTTGCAATCGACTCAAGGATAAAGTTTAACGGCACATCATCAAAGGTTCCATGATCAGCCACATATTCAATCTCTTGATTGCCATCAAGGTTATATTGCTGAAACACCGAATCGTTCGTACCGTCAAACTCTAAGGTTGCAACACCAATTTTTTCACAAAGCTTAGCATCAAAAGCCGGTGTTGCTTTAACCCATTGGCCTTCTAAAAAAAGTTCAATATAGCCATGCATCACGAAAACATTGGTTCGCAAAAAGTTAGTTAATTGAATGCTCGAAATATGATTTTTTACATCGGCAAGGCCCAATCGAGCAGGTATTCCCTTATGACGTGCAAGAGTCCCAAGCAGTACAGCCTTCGGAATGCAGTACGATTCTGCAGACGCTAGACAATAAGTACCGGCCATACTATTGGCTTCAATGCTAAAAACATATGGGTTATAAGCACTTCCATCTCGCACAGCATAATACAATAATACGGCTATCTCCTTATCGCTATAATCTCCTCTACCTAAAACTTCATCAGCAAAGAACTTAATCTCTGGTGATTGGTGATCAAAATAGGATGTCGATTTTAGATACTGCTGCATTGAAATAGCTTCGTTCTTACTGATAGTTTTATCTGTTAATTTTACCCTAAATTTGCAGATTTGTGTAGATGGCATATACTCTACAGATAAGCTGGGTTATGTAAGGTTTGATATGTTTTTCAATTTAATGTTACAAGAATCAGAAACTCAAGAATGATTACCAAACGAATGAAAGTATCCATAGCAATGGCTTTGCTAGTGAGCATGCTTATTGCCAATGCAGGTACCGATACCGATATTAATGCCGATGAAATGATTTTTGTAGATTCTTCTTGGCTTGCTCAACATCTAACGGATAACAATCTCATTATCATTGATGCCAGAACATCCAGTGAGTTCGAAAAAGGACATATCACTAATGCTGTAAACATTCCCATGAAAAGGACCTATAAGCCCACCAAAAATATATACAAAATCGGTGACCTTCGACAAATTCAACTACTCTTCAGTCAGGCGGGCATTGAACATAATAAACGCATCATCATCTATGGCGACAGCACATATCTTAATTCAAGCCGTGTTTACTATGTATTTGAAGCCTATGGACATAAAAAATTAAGCGTACTTGAGGCAGGTTATCCAGGATGGATAAGAAATTCTACTAACCCGGTATCTACAAAAACGACCAAACCCAAAGTTACGGATTACACACCGAGGATTGAACCGAATCGAATTTTAAGTAAATTCGAAATGCAGTTGGCCATTAGTGATGCTGACAAAATCATTTTAGATTCTAGGCCCTTAGATCATTTCCAAGGTAAAGCTAGTGTTTCCGATCGTTTTGGAAAAATCCCAACGGCTATAAATATGCCGGCAAATGATAATTACATTGATGTTGATGGTTTGCGAAAACTAAAGTCAATGGAAGAATTAACTAAAATGTATGCACACATCGACCCTTCTAAAAAAATCTATCTATATTGTAATGAAGGACTTAACGCATCACGCACCTATGCAGTAATGAGACTGTTAGGCTTTGATATAGCACAATATGACGGCTCCTGGTATGAATGGGGCTATGATCATAAGCTACCAATAGAGAGTGCCGAAATCCGTGACTGAATTCTCGAAGGGCAGTATAAGCCGTAAGTTCAGCATTACATTACAAACTAAACTCATTGTCATCGTTTTTGTGATTCTGGCGATATTTACTGCCAGTAGCTTTTCATTGATAAGAACAAATGACCTTAAACAATTAACCAATCAAATAATCACTCGAACACTAAGCATTGGAAAATTACTCAGCCAAGACTTTGTAAAACTCATTACTTTGGGTAGTTCAGATATCGCAATCGATTTAACCTCTAGATTAAGAACACAGGAAAATATTGAAGGTCTCACACTTTACGACAAAAATAAAAAACCTGTGTTTTTTTATATCAAGGACGATGTTCAACAACTTTCTCCAAAACCTGAAAGTTGGGATGATAGTCATCACTTCATTGACCAATCACTCATCATTCTTAATGAGACAAGTTACCGTGAAACTCTCTATGGTTATGTATTATTACAGGTCAGTGCTGCTGAAATAGCCAATGCCAAGCAAAGTTACCAACAACAGGGATTTGTCTCTCTGTTAGGATTGGTCCTCGCTTCAATATTGCTATCTTGGCTCATCAGGTTATTCTTCCTCAAACCCATCTCTCAATTGGTGAAAGCTCTTAACAATATTACCCGTACCCATGATTTCTCAAAACCACTACCCATTAAACGACGTGATGAAATTGGTGATCTTTTTCATGGCTTTAACCGTATGCAAAAAGAGCTCGCTTATTCCGACGAAGCATTAAAAGCTCAAAAATTCGCACTGGATGAACACGCCATCGTTGCGGTGACCAATATAAAAGGCACCATTATTTTTGCTAACCAACGTTTCAGTGATATTAGTGGTTATTCAAATGAAGAATTAATTGGCCAAAATCATCGATTAATTAGATCGACCGTCCATAGTGAAAATTTCTTTAAAGAGATGTACGACAGTATATCGAATGGCGATGTATGGCACGGAGAAATTTGCAATAAAGCCAAAGGTGGGCAGCTGTATTGGGTCAACACAACCATTGTACCGTTTAGGGATAAAAATAATGAGATCACCAGTTACATCGCCATCAGAAACGATATCACTATTCAAAAAGAACTCGATCAGCGTTACAAGGAAACTGAGGATCGCCTAAAACTTGCAATGTCTGTTGCTAATGATGGTTTATGGGACTGGGACATGCGCTTTGATGTGGTGTTGTACGACGATCGTTATTACACCATGGCAGGCTATGAACCAAATGAATTCGCTGGAAATTTTGAAAACTTCCAAAAACGAGTACATCCTGAAGACCTTCCTTCAGTACAGGCGAGTATTGAACAATACATTGCCGGTAATATTGCAAAGTTTGATGTTGAATTCCGTTTCCTGCATAAGGATGGTCATTATTTCTGGCTTAGAGCACGCGGTAAAGTTGTTTCTCGAGACGAAGAGGGAAAACCTATTCGATTTATTGGTACTCATTCGGATATTACTGAAACAAAGAACATTGAACAAATCTTACGTCATTCCCAAAAGATGGATGCAATTGGCAAGCTGACTGGGGGAATAGCACATGAATTTAATAATATTCTCAGCATCATTCTCGGCAACTTAGAGCTGCTTAAGGCAAGATTAGAACTTGATGAGGCTAGTGAGAAAAAATTTGATGCTATACAAAAGTCTTCAATCCGTGCTGCAGAGTTAACAAAACAACTTCTGAATTTTTCTCATAATCAACCGAAAGATTCGTTATCGGTTAATCTCAACAATGAGATCAAATCAATCGAAAATATGATCAGCCGCTCTATTACTGCCCAAATAGAGGTGAACTATCATTTTCAAGATTATATTTGGGGCACCAAAGTTGATGCGGGTGATTTCCATGGTGCCATACTCAACCTCATCATCAATGCCAAAGATGCCATGGACGGAAATGGCTCCATTGAAATAGAAACAAAGAACACGGAATTGGACGCATTATTTTGCAAAAACAATCCCGGAATGGTCCCTGGTGACTATATTCAAATTACCGTGAAAGATACCGGTGTTGGCATGAGTTTGGCCCAACGCGAACATATCTTCGAACCCTTCTACACGACCAAAGCACAGGGTAAGGGAACTGGCTTAGGATTAGCCATGGTATTTGGATTTGTGCAACGCTCTAATGGAACAATAAAGGTAGAATCCACAATTGGTAGGGGATCAGCCTTCAAAATTTACCTCCCTAGGTCTGACTATGAACAATCTAAGGATGACATAAACACTCTTAACCTATTGTCCCTCGATGGCACTGAAACGATATTGATTGTTGAAGATGAAAAACACCTCCTAGAACTAGCAACCATTGCTCTGTCCGATCATGGCTATAATATTATTACGGCAAACTGCGCAGACGATGCTTTAGAAATCCTTGCCCAACAAAATGATATCGATCTCGTTTTCAGTGATGTCGTCATGCCAGGAAGAATTAATGGTCACGAACTCGCCGAGTTTGTAGCCATTGAATATCCAGATACGAAGGTTATATTAACTTCAGGTTACACCGATTTTGAAAACGTTCGAGATGAGCAACCTGGATCACCTAGAAATCTACTTAAAAAGCCATATACCCTAGATGAACTCGGTCGTAGAGTACGCATAACTTTGGATGGGGATTAATATTAGATGGAGTTCAACGTTTTATTTTGATAATTTTATTGCATTAGAATTCACTAATATGTTACTAATACAGTATCGAAGGTTAAGAGTTTAAATAGCGACAACAATGAAGAGTTCCATCAACATTCCAAGCGTTCAATCCTGTACCCTAAAAGGTGCATTTTCTGCTATGGTTTATGGGCGTTTTGTTATGAATTTCTTAACATTAGTTCTGCGCCGCCGCCATATTGACTGGATCGGGTTCGGTGGTGAATAGAGACTAACTTTTAACTACAAGAAACCCGGCCATAACGCCGGGTTTTTTATTGAAATGAATTATGATTAAGGTATAGAGGAAAGGTATTACCATGCAACATTTTTTATCAACCACAGATTGGAGTCAGTCCGAACTCCAAGAAATGATCGACCATGCGAGACAGTTCAAAAATGGTCTGACCTCTGATGCATTGAAAAATAAAAGCATTGCCTTATTATTTTTTAACCCCAGTTTACGGACAAGGACCTCTTTTGAAATTGGTGCATGGCAAATGGGTGGACACGCCGTAGTTCTCGAGCCAGGAAAAAGCGCCTGGCCACTTGAGTTTGAACTAGGTACAACAATGGACAAGACCGCCGAGGAACATGTCAGCGAGGCCGCCCAAGTGTTGTCTCGTTATTGCGATTTAATTTGTATTCGTGCATTTCCAAAGTTTGAAAACTGGCAGGATGATCGTAAAGATCAAATGATTAAAGCCTTTGCTAAGTACTCCACTGTTCCTGTGATTAATATGGAAACCATTACCCATCCTTGCCAAGAATTGGCACACATGATGGCTGTGCAGAATCGATTGGGTGACCAAAAGAAAAAAAAGTACGTACTTACCTGGACCTATCATCCCAAACCTCTTAATACTGCAGTAGCAAACTCTTCTTTACTGATCGCATCAAAATTTGGCATGGATATCACACTCCTATGCCCTACTGATGAGTATTTACTCGATAAACGCTATATGGATATAGCCAAACAACAGGTCGAAACTTCTGGAGGAAGTTTTAATGTGAGTCACGATATAGAAGAAGCCTATAGCGATGCAGATGTTGTTTACGCTAAAAGTTGGGGGGCTCTACCCTATTTCGGTCATTGGGAGCAGGAAAAACCCATTCGAGATCAATACAAACATTTCATTGTGGATCAGCAAAAAATGTCGATGACCAATAACGGTATTTTTTCACACTGTCTGCCATTGCGTAGAAACATCAAGGCCACTGATGAAGTGATGGATGCAGATTACTGCTTTGCCATCGATGAAGCAGAGAATCGTCTTCACGTACAGAAGGCACTGATGAGTCGGCTGATCAATCAATCTTAATGAGCAGAACTTATATTACTTAATTTTAAAATGAATATTTGGAAATAATCATGAACAAAGACAACAAATTAACAGACGTTATCCTTGCCTTTTCTGGCGGGCTCGATACCAGTTTTTGTGTACCTTATCTTATTGAAAAAGGTTACCAGGTCACTACCGTTTTTGTAGATTCAGGCGGCGTAAGTGACGAAGAAAAAGAAGCTATCAAACAACGAGCAATGCAACTTGGCGCACTAGAGCACCATGAAGTTAGTATTGCTGATGAACTCTGGGATCGTGTGATTACTCCATTATTGTGGAGTGGCCGTTGGTATCAAAATCAATATCCTCTGCTTTGCTCCGATCGCTATTTGATTGTGGAAGCCTGTTTAAAGTTTTGTGTCGAACAAGGTCACAACAATTTTGCCCACGGTTGTACTGGTATGGGAAATGATCAGGTACGTTTCGATTTGGCGGCACATTGTTTGGGTGATTTTAATATCATTTCGCCCATTAGAGAAATCCAAAAGGACACCACTGAAGTCAGAGAATATGAAAAGCAATATTTAATCGATCGTGGGTTTGATGTTTCAGACAAAGTTTCAAGCTATTCCATTAATGAAAACTTACTCGGTGCTACCATATCCGGCTCTGAAATTGATGAATGGCAGCAGCCTGACGCAGCAAGCTATGTACTCACTAGCATGCCATCTGAACAAGCAAAGAAAAGCTCCTTGATACGCTTATCCTTTAAAGAAGGTATTCTGAGTGCCTTGAACGACCAGGCATTGGATGATTCCTATACTGGAGAAAAGGTTATTCAAGACCTTAATAAATTGGTCGGCGAATACTCAATAGGCCGTGGAATTTACACCGGTGATACCACCATTGGGCTTAAGGGTCGAATCGTATTTGAGTCTCCAGCTCTCGAAGCGCTAAATGTTGCTCACACGGCACTTGAACAGGCCATCCTTTCAAAAGCTCAAAATCGTTTCAAAAATACTGCCGCTGAAAAATGGACTGAGCTTGTCTACGAAGGATTATTTTATGAGCCATTGAAGGATGACTTAGAAGCCTTTTTAAAATCAACCCAACAACAGGTTACTGGAACGGTTACCGTTGAACTCACTCAAGGCCAGTTATTTGCGGTTGCAGTAGACTCCAAAAATATTCTTAAGGATGAAGGATCTGTTTACGCGCAAACGGCTTCTTGGAGCATTGAAGAAGCCCTTGGTTTTATTAAGCTCTTCGGCAAGTCATCGACTTTAGCAGCTAAACAGCGTAGAACTAAATAATTGAGTTCATTAGTATTGAGTTTATTAAAAAAATAACCCGAACCTATAAAATATTTTAGAGAATCATTATGACTGATCAAAATACTCAAAGTCCAAATACAGCACCCAGTGAAAGTACACTTTCTCACCTGAGCGCTCTAGTGAGTTTTGATACCCGCAATCCGCCAAGAGACATTAGCGTTGAAAGTGAAATATTTAGATATTTAAAACAACATCTTTCAGGATTTGAGTTTCAAATATTGGATGCTGGAGATGGTTGTATTAGCCTACTGGCTACCCGTGGTACCCCTGAATTATTATTCAACTTTCATATCGATACGGTTCCTGCGGCAGCGGCTTGGTCAACGGATCCATTTCAATTAATTGTTGATGATGAGAAGGCCATTGGCCTAGGTGCCTGCGATATCAAAGGTGCTTCGGCTTGCATGCTCACGGCAGTACAACAAACCACTGCCGATGTGGCACTGCTTTTTTCGAGTGATGAAGAACATGGTTCCAGTGTTGCTGTTAAGCAATTCCTAGCAACTGCTCATGGATTTAAAAAGGTGATTGTTTCTGAACCCACTGGAGCAAAAGCTGTTTGTGCTCATCGTGGAATCCAATCTGCTAAAATCAACTTTAGCGGCCTTTCAGGTCACGCTTCCGAAAAAAGAGCTCTTAAGGATAGTGCTATACATAAGGCTGGGAGATGGATGTCAGCAGCACTCGATTGGGTCGAACTGCAGGGCGAAAACTTTGAAACCCTTAGTGGCCTACCCTTTAACATGGGCACGATTGACGGAGGTATTAAAGCAAACATGATCGCCGCAAGCTGTGAACTTTCATTTGGCTTTAGACCCCTGCCTGGTCAGAACGCAAAAACCATGCTTAATCAGTTACATCAATTAGCCTGTGAAGTTAATCATCTGCCAAACAATGAAGTCATTGTCTCTGGTGGCTTTTTTGGTCCGACCTTACCTTCTGCTACCAGCGAAGAAAGTTTTAATAAGGCATTAGATGATGCGAAAACTCTTGCTAATAATTTAACGATTCCACTAGGAGATCCGGTGGATTTTTGGACTGAAGCAAGTTTGTTCTCCGAAGCGGGGATGACGGCCCTCGTCTTTGGACCGGGTTATATCGCGCAGGCACATACAGCCGATGAATGGGTATCTTTAACTCAATTACAACAGATTGAAGAACATTACATCCGAATCCTTAAAATGATAGAGCAATCAAGCGCATCAATAATAAGCTAATACCTCAAACTAATTATTATGAAATCCTTATTATGAAACCAAAAACTATGAACATTAATACAACACAAACAATCAATTCAGATTTACAGCAATCAACATCCATTGGTGGTCAGCCTAAAATAAAGGAAACCATTATTCAGTTGCTTTCTAATCTGGCCAATCCGAAAGAAATCAACCAATACATGAAGCGTTTTGTGAACGCCGGGCAAGCTCATTTTGCTGTTATTAAAGTCGGTGGTGCTGTCCTTGAAAATGATCTCGACAATTTATGTTCATCTCTGGCATTCCTTGAACGCATTGGTTTATTTCCAATCGTCGTACATGGAGCTGGATCTCAATTAAATAAACGATTGGAATCCGAAGGCATTAAATCTGAATTTTTAGAAGGACAAAGAGTGACATCCGCTGAAGTTTTGAAGGTTGCTAAAAAAACCTTTATCCAACAAAACCTAGCCCTCGCTAATGGCTTACAGGCGATGGGAGTTAAAACCGCCTCAATTACAACCGGTGTCTTCCATGCAACAATTTCTAGCAAGACTGAACTTGGTTATGTGGGTGAGGTCAATAGCATCGATCTCGAACCCGTACAGGCAGCCATTAAGTCTGGGGCAATACCCATATTATCTTCCCTCGCTGAATCGGATACGGGGCAGTTACTCAACATCAATGCTGATATTGCAACCAATCAACTGGCCATCGCGATTAAGCCCTATAAAATAATATTCTTAACGGATACTGGCGGCTTACTCAATCAAGACGATAATATTATTTCATCCGTAAACCTTGTAACTGATTACGACAATCTAATGAAACAGGATTGGTTACACGGTGGCATGAAGCTTAAAATTAAACAGATTGCAGAAATACTCGAACAACTCCCAGCAACGGCCTCGGTCTCCATCACCAAACCATTGCATCTCTCGAAGGAGCTGTTTACGCATAAGGGATCAGGCACCCTGATCCGAAAAGGCGAATCCATTCTTTCCTTTGATAGTATCGAAGATATTGATAAGACCTTACTCACCGAACTGATGGAGAAGAGCTTCAACAAAATACTCGATAAAGATTATTTTGAAAAAACCACCATTAGAAAGGCATACATCACCCAATGCTATCGTGCTGCTGCGATTATCACCGTAGAAAATGGTATCTCCTATCTGGACAAATTTGTTGTCGCAGATGCCGCCAAAGGAGAGGGGTTGGGAAAGACCTTGTGGAACAAGTTACGAAAGGAAAACCCCACCCTCTATTGGCGATGTCAAAGTGACAATACCATCAACGGATTTTATTTTAGTCAGTCTGATGGATGTTTTAAAACGGGACAATGGAATATATTTTGGTATGGTCTGAATGATTTTAAGCAGATCACTGACTGTGTAGAATATGCCAAAAACAAGATTCCAACGTTAAATAAATAACGATAACTAGACAATAACTAAACAAATACAGAACGATAAAATATCAAATGAATGAACTAATACAATATAGCCTCGGAATTATTGGTGTTCGCGGGTTCGTGGGTAAGGAATTATTGAAACTGATTCAACAACATCCGCAAATCACAACCCATTGGGTCAGCTCACGACAGCTTGCCGGACAAAATATAAGCTCATTACTCAATGACGATACCATTGAAGACGCTCATTCTACTGAGACATTACTTATAGAGTCGCTCTCAGCTGATGAAGTTGCTAAAAGAGACACTGACATCATTGTTTTAGCATTACCCAATGGACTTGCAGCCCCTTTTGTTGAAGCCATAGAAGCCAATCCAAAATCCACGACTAAAATAATTATAGACCTCAGTGCAGACTACCGATTCGAGCCACAGGAAGATGAAATTAATCATTGGATTTATTCAGTCCCAGAACTCGATGGACAAGACATCGCCAATAAATTATCTTTGGACTCTACTCAGCTCATAAAAATCAGTAATCCAGGTTGTTACGCAACGGCCATGCAATTAGGATTAGCACCAATTGTCGACTTAATTAACGCGCCAGCACACTGCTTTGGTGTGTCTGGATACAGTGGTGCAGGGACTAAACCCAGTCCAAACAATGATCCTACAAACTTAAAAGATAATTTAATTGGCTATGGCTTAATTGAACATCTCCATGAAAAAGAAGTCAGTCTTCGTTTGAATTCTCAGGTACATTTTTCACCTCACGTTGCAGCTTTTTTTCGCGGTATTAATATGACTTTTCAAGTTGAATTTAAGTCTTCGCAAACCAAAGAATCGCTTTATGAGTTGTTCAATCAATTTTATACAGATCATCCTTTAGTTATCATCCAAGAAAAAATACCCGTCGTTAAAGAAGTGGTTAATACACCTGAATGCCATGTTGGTGGTTTTGTATTAAGTCATGATGGTCTTCGAGGAAGCTTCATCAGCTGCTTGGATAACTTATCCAAGGGTGCTGCTTCTCAGGCACTACAAAATATTAATATTGCATTGGATTTAAAAAGTCTAGAGTCAACACTCTGGGTAGAAAACCATAAAATCAGGAGAGCAAAATGAGCGCCCCAATCTGGCAAAAAAATAGTAAAGCTAAGGTCGATCAAACCATTATGGATTTTATGGCCGGTGAAGATATCATACTCGATCAGCAACTCATTGAGTATGATATTAAAGCCAGTAGCGCTCATGTCAAAGGGCTACAGTCCATTGACATATTAACCAAGGACGAAGCACAGAAATTACTCGAAAAACTCGCTGAATTAAAAACGGCTATCGACAATAAAGAGTTTATTTTGGATAATCGCTTTGAAGATTGTCATTCTGCAATTGAATTTTATCTGGTAGAAAAATTAGGTGATCTGGGTAAAAAAATTCATACCGGGCGTTCACGAAATGATCAAATTCTCGTGGCAACCAGACTCTACCTCAAGGATAGTTTAGCAACTGCGATTGAATACACTAGGGAAGCAGCTCAGCAGTGTTTGACTCAGGCTGAGAAAACACAATCTGATGCAATGCCCGGCTACACTCACATGCAACGAGCCGTTCCATCGAGCTGTGGCACGTGGTTTGCCGCCTTTGCGGAAGCGATGATTGATAATCTGCAAGTTTTAAAATCTACATCCAATGATATTGATGCAAACCCACTGGGTACCGCTGCAGGCTACGGCGTCAATTTGCCACTTGATAGAGACCTAACAACACGAGAACTTGGCTTCTCTCGTTTACAGATCAATCCGATCTATGCTCAAAATAGTCGCGGCAAATTCGAACTATCGGTTCTTTTTGCTCTCTCACAATCACTTTTGGACATTCGCCGATACTGTTGGGACCTATCATTGTTTAGTACTCAAGAATTCGATTTTGTCGAACTTCCTGATGAGATGACCACCGGAAGCTCCATTATGCCGAACAAAAGAAACCCTGATCTGGTAGAACTGATGAGAGCCAGCTATGCAAAAATTCAGGCTGCAATTGTCGAACTTCAATCTTTACTCTCACTACCTTCAGGTTATCAACGCGACCTACAATTTACCAAAGGTCCCTTAATTAGGGCCATCAGTCATGCTCTACAAACTATGATGCTATTTCCAAGGCTTGTAGCCGGCACAACCTTTAAAATTGAACGTCTTAATAACGCCATTGATACGCCAATGTTTGCAACAGACTTTGCTGTTGAGCTCAGCGCTGATGGAATGCCATTCAGAGAAGCTTATCAACAGGTTGCCTCTCGCTACTCAGAGCTTGAAAATCGAACCCCGCAACAGAGTATTAACGAGAGATCATCAAAAGGTGCCTGTGCTGATTTAATGCTCAGTGACATGGAAAATCGCTTGAATGATATTCTAAAGTGATATCATTCTAGCCCCCATAGAGCTTAATTAAAAAGGTAGGATTAACCCCCTTCTAATTGGTTTATAAAAATTAGTTTTTTTAATACTTTTATCGGGAAATTTCACCATTATTTCGATTCTTGTCTATACTCAAATATGGATAATTTTAGAAAGCGAACTGGCCAGATTGCCGCCGTCATCAGAAAATGTTGAAAAAACCAAGAAATCGATACATATTAGGCCTACTCACCTGTCTGCTAACAGCAATCGTGATATTGTTCATTGAACAAGATATTGAGCGTAAATTCTTAGACCAATTATCGACAAATCTCGCCAGCCAACTTAAGACAGCTGATGTCACTACAGACTTTGTCACTGACAAAAATAGAAGAACCATCAAATCAGAAGCTCAACAGCCGTATATTATTAAACAGTTAGAACAAATCTTAGAGCTTCAAAGACAAAACAAATCCTTTGCGTCAAATAGTATTCAATTGGACAAAGCTTTAAATAATTTCATAAGCGTTCACCAGTACAGAAATTATTATGTGATCACACCACAAAACTTAATCTTAGCGTCTTCAGATAGTAACTTAAACTCACTTGAACACCTTAATACAAATCATGCTTATTTTTTAAACCTTATTTGGAAGAGTGAAACGGTTATTAGTTTTCCAATAAAAAATCCTGATACCAATGAAAGTAAGGTCTATTTAGGAACAGCGATTAGCGATGTCGATGGGCAATTAATTGGCGCCCTAATAGTTTCAACTTCAATACAAGAACAGTTTAAAACCATTTTTAATAGCGCAAAGGTAGGAATAACAGGCGAAACCTATGCCATTAGTCGCAATGGTCTTTTACTTACAGCAAGCCGATATAATCCAGTTCTCAGAGAACGTGGCCTTATTGGCGAACATGAAAATGCAAAGCTCAACCTAAATGTTGATATCTCAATGTTGACTGTCAATGGTCAATTAGTCGATGAGGAAAATTCCATTTACGTTAATCTACTGGGATATCCTAATTATGCTCAAATAGATGTTGTTGGCGCCATCATCTATAATCCGTCTAAACCTCATTTCATCATCACTGAACTTAAGCGTGAGGATGCCTTCAGTCCAATCATAAATATACGTCAAGTATCAATAATATCATTCTTGTTCTACTGCTGTTTTCTTTTGTATATGATCTACCTTTTTAACCAATATAAAAGTAATTTGGACCAACAAAAAAACCAACTTGAAACCAGTAAGCTAAGACTTCGACTTGCTTTTGAAAACATTCCCAGTGGCAACATTATTTCTGATTGGAATGGCAATATTGAAGAGTTCAGTAAGAGTGCTGAATCAATTTTTGGCTATACCTCAGAGGAAGTAATCGGTAAAAACATCAGCTTACTCATGCCAAAACCCCACCAAACAAAACATGATGGTTATCTAAAAAAATATCTACATACGGGTAATGAAAAAATTATTGGCTCCGGTGGTCAGGACACTAATGGCCTACACAAAGATGGGCACATCTTTCCCATTCATATTTGTATTGGCACAATGGTTACCGATAATGAGCTACATTTTATTGCATCCATTACCGACCAAACCATACAATCGAAAATTAAAAAACAGCTCTATAATTTTCAAAAAATGAAAGCCATTGGTCAACTTGCAGGGGGTATTGCCCACGATTTTAATAACCTGTTAGGCATCGCAATGGGTAATTTGCAATTGCTTGAGCGGACCACCAAGCTTGAAGGTAAATCAAAAAATAAGGTAGATACTGCTCTCCAGGCATTGGACAGAGGTGCAACATTAACCCGTCAACTACTCAACTTCACTAGGGCAGACGATACCACCACATCTGTCATTGATATTAGAGATGGAATATTAGGTGTTCAGAATCTAATAGAGCAAACCGTGTCTAAGAAAGTTATTATTGAATATAACTTAACTTCAGCACCTGGTTATATTGATGTTAATTATGGCGATTTTGGTGATGCACTGATCAATCTAACATCTAACTCAAACGATTCAATGCCAATGGGTGGCAGCATTAAAATTGAAACCTGTTTTTGTTATAGGAAGGACAACCAGCTGATCACTGGAGAAGCTGATAGCCTAAATAATTACATACAACTTACTGTTTCAGATACCGGTGAAGGGATCTCCCTTGACAAGCTAGACAATATCTTCGAACCGTTTTATACCACGAAAGAACGCGACAAGGGTACTGGGCTAGGCTTAGCCATGGTCTATAACTTCATAAAACATTCTCAAGGTGAAATAGAAGTATCATCCGAATTAGGGTCTGGTACTGTATTCAAACTTTTCTTTCCCATTGCTGAGGAAACTGAATGCGAATCTACGACCATAGAACGAATGGAAACAAAGGGCGGAGATGAGACCATTCTTCTTGTTGATGATGAAGAAGACTTATTAACCATTGCCAAATATAATTTAGAAGATGTGGGATACCGAGTAATTTGCGCAACAACTGGTGATGAAGCTCTAAAGATTATCAAACAGAATCAACACATCGACTTGGTGCTCACAGACATCATTATGCCAGGCCAATTCAACGGTTTTGAACTCGCTGTTGAAGCAATGTCATTATCCAACAATTTAAAAATTGCCTTAACATCAGGGTTTACCGCGAAAGCCAGCGAAAAACTAATTAATGCGAATCTATTAGCCCAATATATGACGCACAATATTCTACCTAAACCCTATAATCAGCATGAATTATTAACCTTCGTTAGAGATAATTTAAATCAAAAAATATATATCCAATGGCAGGATGATTACAAGAGTGGAATTGTACCTCTCGATACCGATCACCTCGTTCAATCGATGATCATCAATCGTTTTTATACGGCTATAATGGATGATTCAAATAATGTAGACGTTAAGCACTACCTGTCTGAGCTCATCGAATATTCAAATTTACATTTAAAGCGGGAAGAACTCATTCTTCTCATTTGTGATTATCCTGATCGAGAAGAACACTGCAAATTACACATTAAGAAAAAAAATGAATTAAGCCAACTTTTACAAGGCCAGTACAGTACGCAAGAATCTAAAGTCGAACTACTTAAGACTCTCAAGTCTTGGTTACTCAATCACATAGCTCATGAAGATAAACAAATTGCAGTCTATGCAGCTCAGCATGCCGATGAAATTTATGAAGCACTGAAAAAAGATTTAGAAACGAGCCTGCTATCCTAATAAACTCAAATTATCGCAAGTCATCGTTGATATCCTCAAGAGCAGAATTACCTGGACAAAGTTCTTTTTCAGTCAAATCATTGAGAGGAACGTCTGTAGTATTCAAAATTTGATGTAGGTCATCAGGTTCTTTTTCAATGTACAATAAGCCCGTTAATAATTCATTCTTTTCTTTCGCCTCATTGAGACGATCAAGCACAGAACGTTTATTGGATGCATCATAATTTTGCGCTAACTTTCTAAGACGCATTTGAGAGCCATCATGCATGGTCACATCCACGACCTCACCTTCATCATACTCTGTGGTTATCTCTTCCTCTGAAGGAATGAAGTCAGCGCAGTTCATCACTTGGTTATGCTCGCGTACATAATCAAAACCCTTGGTTGATTCCGGGTGATTATTAAAGGTCACACAGGGTGAAATACAGTCTATTAACGCAAACCCTTTATGAGCCATGGCAGCCTTGATTAAAGGTACCAGTTGCGCCTTATCACCCGAAAACCCCCTAGCAACAAAACTTGCACCAAGCTGAATAGCAATATTTGCCAGATCGATGGCTTCCCAGTTGTTGATGGGACCTTTACGAACATGGGTTCCTCTATCCGCAGTGGCTGACGTTTGTCCCTTTGTTAGTCCATAGGTGCCGTTATTAGCGACGATATAGGTCATATTAACCCGACGCCTAGCAACATGGGCAAAGGTCCCAAAACCGATGGATGCAGTATCGCCATCGCCGGACATACCAATGTACAATAAATCTTTGTTCGCTGCATTTGCGCCCGTAGCAACCGAGGGCATACGCCCATGGACCGAATTAAAGCCGTGGGATTTACCTAAAAAGTAAGCCGGTGTTTTTGATGAACAACCAATGCCCGAAATCTTTGCCACGCGATGTGGAGGAATAGACATTTCATGACAGGCCTGTACGATTGAACTACTAATTGAATCATGACCACAGCCGGCGCACAGAGTGGACATGCCACCCTCATACTGATCTTTGGTATAGCCCAAATCATTGATGGCAATATCAGGATGACGGAACTTAGGCTTTTTAATATAAGTCACGAGAGCACCTCTGATTGAAATTTATTCTCACGAGCAATTAGTTTAATGTCTTTGGCAACCGCTTCAGATACAAAGGTTGCAGTAATCGGCAATCCGTCAAAGTGAGCAAGAGATTTTATTTTTGCAGGCACCATATCACCTTCAGTAATGAGTAGAGTACGCATCTGACCATCTCTATTTTGTTCCACAACGTAGACTTTTTCATGGGCATTGATAAAATCATAAATTGCTTCGGGAAATGGGAACGCTCTGATCTGAAGCGAATCTATTTTAATTGCAGTGTTTGATAAAAGCACACTGAGCTGATCCAAAGCCTCTTCTATTACTTCCGAAGTGGTGCCAAAATAGATGATGCCATATTGATTATCTTCACCTTCTAATTTAATGATAGGAACTGGCACCAAAGATGCTGCAGTTTTAAATTTCACATTCAACCGATTCATATTATCGACATAATCTTTACTCGATTCAGAATAAAGAGCATCTGCGTTATGTGATGAGCCTCGGGTAAAGTAAGCGCCCTTATCAGGATGTTCACCAGGGATGGTTCGGTAACCAATACCATCACCATCAACGTCACCATATCGACCAAAATGTTTGAGTGATTCGAGTTCTTTGGCTCTTAACACCTTACCTCGATCGTAGGTTCTAGAATCACTCCAAACCAACGGAGCAGAAACCCATTGGTTCATTCCTAGTTCCAGATCAGACATCACAATAACGGGAGTTTGCAAGCGTTCTGCCAGATCGAATGCGCAGGCTGCCATTTCGAAACATTCGGTGGGGTTTGCTGGAAAAAATAGTACGTGTTTGGTATCACCATGCGATGCATAGGCACAGCTGATGAGATCAGATTGTTGCGTTCTTGTGGGCATTCCAGTTGAAGGACCGCCACGCTGAACATTAAACAGAACCACGGGGATCTCTGCAAAAAATGCCAATCCTAATATTTCTGTCATCAAGGAAATTCCAGGACCAGAAGTCGCTGTAAATCCACGTGCACCATTCCAGTTAGCGCCAACGGTCATGCCAATGGCAGACAACTCATCTTCCGCTTGAATGATGGCGAAATTTTTCTTACCCGATTCATCAATTCTTAAGAGATTGCAATATTTCTCAAAAGCTTCGACTAAAGAAGTACTCGGCGTAATTGGATACCAACCGACAACCGTAGCCCCTGCGTAAACACAACCGAGTCCAGCCGCAGTATTGCCATCAACGAGAATACAATCGCCTATTAGATCTCGCTCTTGGAGATGAATGTCCAACGGACAATTAAAGTTTTTACTTGCGTACTGGTAACCGACAGTCAGTGCATTAATGTTAGGCGCTATGAGTTTTTCTTTTTTAGCAAATTGCTCTTCGATAAGAGTTTTAAGTACTTCTAGATCAATATTTAAAAGAGCAGCTAAAGCGCCAACATAAATTATATTTTTAAATAACAGCCGATGTTTTGGATTAGTGTATTCACGGGCGGCAATTTCAGTCAGTGGAACACCTATCCACTGAATATCCGCGCGGTAATTATTGTGATCAACAAAACGGCTACTGTCGTAAAAAATATAGCCGCCCGAAACAAGATCATCCACATCCTGCCCAAAGGTTTGAGGGTTCATCGCCACTACCATATCGACCTGATGACCTCTTCTTCCTAAATAACCTTTCTCTGAAACTCGCACTTCAAACCAGGTAGGCAAACCTTGAATATTGGAAGGAAATAAATTACGCGGACTGACCGGTATACCCATCCTAAAAATAGACTTTGCAAACATAGAATTTGCACTGGCCGAACCCGAACCATTGACGTTGGCAAATTTAATGACAAACTCATTCACAGCCTTGGTTAAATTCATTAGCCGCACGCCTTAGCAGTTTGAATTAAAAATTTCTGCATATCCCAAGCACTTGTAGGGCAGCGTTCAGCACAAAGACCACAGTGCAGGCATATATCTTCATCTTTCACCATGACCCTCATGGTTTTAAGTAGACCTGAGACCATTAGAGATTGATCCTTATTATCTGCTTTCGCCTTTAACTTTGTTCGTAATTCATCTTCTTTAGCATTTTCAACAAAGCTGATACAGGATGTTGGGCAGATATCCATACAGGAGTCACATTCAATACACAGTGAATCGGTAAATACCGTCTGGATATCACAATTTAAACATCTTGCTGCCTCACCCAATCCTAAATTCTGATCAAAGCCAAGTTCAACTTCCATTTGAGGATTTTTGAGTGTTTCTGATTTATTCGCATGGGGGACTAAATTTCGATGATCGTTGGAAATATCATTACTGTACATCCACTCATGCATACCCATTTTTTGATTAGTATTTTCTACGTACAGCTCAGGTCTTTCGGTAATATCATTTCCCTGACAAAAACTGTGGATAGAGATAGCCGCCTGATGTCCCTGTTCAACAGCCCAAATAATATTTTTAGGCCCAAGGGAAGCATCGCCACCAAAAAAGACTCGATCGATGGAAGATTGAAAGGTGTCCTCATCAATTTCGGGTAAACCCCAATCATTAAATTTTATTCCAGAATCTGCTTCTATCCAAGGAAATGAGTTTTCTTGACCAATTGCTATGAGAACATCATCACATTCGATAATGACGTCCTCTTCACCCGTTGGTATCAGTCGGCGCTTACCTGACTCATATTCAGCCTTCACCTTTTGAAAGCGCAGAGCGGTTAACTGACCGTCTTCATGAATAAATTCTTCGGGTACTAAAAAATTGCTGATGGTGACGTCTTCCATGAGAGCATCTTCTTTTTCCCAAGGTGATGCTTTCATTTCGTCGTAACCTGAACGAACCACAACATTAACCTGATCGCCACCCAACCTTCTGGATGTTCGACAACAGTCCATCGCCGTATTACCACCACCAAGAATAATGACTCGCTTTCCAATTCTGTCAGTATGTTCAAAAGCAACGCTGGCTAACCAATCGATTCCAATATGGATGTTCTTAGATGCCTGTTGACGGCCGGGCAAATTAATATCACGACCTTTTGGTGCGCCTGTTCCGACAAAGATGCTGTCATAATCTGCATCCAACAATTCTTTTAGACTATTAACCTCATGCTCAAAGTGTCCCTGAACACCCATGTCTAGGATCATATTGACTTCATCATCTAATACCTTGGCAGGTAATCTAAAACTGGGTATTTGGGAGACCATCATGCCACCACCCTTATAACCTCTGTCAAATAGATCAATTTCATAGCCCAATGGCATCAGATCTCTTGCTACGGTCAACGCAGCAGGGCCGGCTCCAATTAAAGCAATACGTTTACCATTCTTATCTTCGGGTATTTTTGGAAGTCGATCACTAATATCACCACGATTATCAGCGGCAACTCGTTTCAATCGACAAATTGCAACGGGCTCTTCATCAATTCTTCCACGGCGACAGGCAGGTTCACAGGGACGATCACAAACACGTCCCAAAATACCGGGAAAAACATTTGAAGACCAATTGAGCAAATAGGCATCATCATAGCGACCCGCAGCAATGTGGCGGATGTATTCTGGCACGGGAGTATGGGCGGGACATGCCCACTGACAATCAACGACTTTATGGAAGTATTGGTGATCTGAAAATTCGGTTGCTTTCACTTTTTATTATTAACCTATATCAAGCAAATACCTTCAATATAAGATTATTGTACCTGTGGTTTTAAATGCAGTACAGGGAATATGGCAATAATTTTAGCAATCAAAATGTCACATAAGAATATTTATTTATTGTCCGAAATGTTTAATCTTGTCTTTGTAACTACGGCTCATTTTAAGGCGGGAGCCACAATCCAAATAGAGGTGATATTCACCATTGATGTGTGAGCAAATCCTGTCAACGCGTTTAAGGTTCACTATCACCGAACGATGGATCCTCTGAAACAGTTTTGGAGATAAGGTTTTTTCTAATTCTTTCATAGTACTGCGCAAGATGTGCACCTTTTCTTTGGTATGCACACACATGTAATCACCCGCAGCCTCAACCCACAGAATATCATCCATGGGAACATAAGAAATCTCACCAGCGTCTTTAATGGCCAGTCGTTCAGGGTATTGTGTAAAGGTTCCAACTCCGCCTTCTGCCACCACATCATCGATGGTCGCAGGTGTTTCACCGGTAATGTTGATGATTAAATCCATCAATCTTTGCGTATACCCCACTTGACCGTCCTGGGCTAAGTTTCTTCTCACTTTTTCGACAGCCTGCGCAAGCCGCTCATCATCAATTGGTTTTAGAATGTAATCAACGGCCTGAGCTTCAAATGCATCAATGGCATAACGATCAAAGGCGGTGACAAAGATGATCATTGGCAGTACATTTTTATCGATATTTTTTACAACATCAAAACCACTTAATCCTGGCATTTGAATGTCCATAAAAACCAAATCTGGCGTTTCTTCTGCGATGGTTGCCAGAGCTTCACGACCATTGGTGCACTGAGCGATAATTTCGATATCGTCATATTCAGCCAACCGAATTTCAAGACCTCGTCTTGCGAGAGACTCATCATCGACAATCATTGTTTTTATCTTCATCATTGGTTACCTATTAGCATTTAAGCCCCGCAATTAAACGTCCGATTCATAGGGAATGAATATTGATATTTCTAAACCATGGGGTTGCATATTGTTTAATGCAAAAGTATGTGCGTCACCATAAATTTCGCTCAGTCGTTCACGTGTATTTTGTACACCCACGCCACGTTTTGTCGATATGAGACCACCTTCAGAAAGCTCAACTCCAGGACCGTCATCACAAACATATATTTGTAATTGATCGGATACTTTTTTCGCTTTTATGGTGATTGTGCCACCGGTTTCGCTAATCGCTACTGCATACTTAATTGCATTTTCAACCAGTGGCTGCAGCAAAAGACTTGGAATTAATCCATCAAAAGCCTCGTCTGAAATATCAAACTTGAGTGTGAGTCGTTCTTCAAAGCGTACCTTTTCAATGTCTAAATAGAGTTTTAGAGCATCGACTTCCTTGTGCAAATCTATTTTTTGCATGGGGTCATTATCGAGAGAATAGCGTAAAAAATTACTCAGTTTAGTCACCATTTCATTGGCGCGTTTTGACTTCTGCTCTAGGACTAAAGTTGAGATGGCATTAAGCGTGTTAAACAAAAAATGAGGATTAAGTTGATAACGAAGCATTTTTAACTGTGCTTCATGAGCAATACCATTTGCCTTTAAGGTTGCTTCTTTTTCCCTCTGCAGCATTTGAGAGTATTTTATGCCGTAGTAAAGTCCGCCCCAAAGTAAAATGATATAAAATGCGGCAGTGACTCCTCCAAAGTAAGCAAAGTAACTATCAGGATACCAACCGCCCTTATAATAATAGTAAAAGGCGACATTTTTAGTCAGGATCCATGGTAATGATATTAAATAACAACTGAATATTGAAAGCAACGCCCGAATCACCGTTCCCAGTTTAGCGAACCAATGAAACATCCGGCGTAGAATAAGTGTCAGAATCAATCCTGCAATACAGCTGTGGACAATAACGTAGTTGTAAGATGAAGGAACTTCATGGGCGGCGGCGCCAATCCAGGTGACAATTCCATAGCCTATCCAGCCACTGAACTGAAGAAACCAGAAGAATAGCGTTTGATTTTGGTAGAGATTTCTTAGTGCCATAATTGAGTCGATTCTATATAAATGTGTCAATCAAGAGCGCAGACACCTGCAAACTGCCAAGCCATAGTTCTTGTTGTAATTGTAAATATGATTGTGACTATTATACCTTCATTGAGGTTTTTATTCGGCGCTTTAACTGAATAGAAGCTCAGTTTAACGTATGGAAATATTTCAAGGTTATGTATGTATCAAGTCAAATATGGCTTGCCAATTACCCCTTTGGACAACGCGATGTTGTTTTTTTGTGAGCTGATAGTCATACATGGGGTCATAATAGTCGGTGATCAGCATTCTAATCCATTGACGGTGATTATTGTTCCTGAGGGCTTCATTTTGCTCATTAAATGCCAATTCCATCAGCCTAAATAGAGCAGCATACCGCTCGCCACCCAAACGCTTTTTGATTCTCGATAATGACGAAAACATGGCTTCTCGATAATTTTCTGCACCCTTTAGCCCATCATC